>CAMDPB010000091.1 GCA_945903885.1 Candidatus Finniella inopinata | reverse complement strand
TAGCGCATTTCTTAACAAACCTGAACCAAAACCCAAAAAAGGGAGTAAATCTCCACTTTTTGATAGGTTAGTTGATGATACACCAGAAGCACAGAGAGAACATCCAAAACGAGTTATCCTTAACCGCGCCCAAGTATTAGAATCTATCGTCAATGAAGTTTCTCGTTTATTAAATACACGTCTAAGTGCAACAGCAAAAATTTATAGCCGCTATCACGACCAAGACTATGGTTTAGGCCTGCCATGGATGTATGGCATTCCTGATTTTACATCAATAGATCCCGCTGATAAAACCCAGTGGGCACGCATAAGTGAGCTGTTTAAAAATGCTATCAGCTACTTTGAGCCCAGACTAAAAAATGTAAGTGTTTCTCTTGATCATTTCGATGGGCTAAGCCAACGTTTATATATAAGCATACGCGGACAAGTCGTCATGAAAGAATTCCAACAACCCGTTGCTTTCGGCATAGAAATCAACAACATCAGCTAACAATAAGGAAAAATATGACTATTGATACCATTCAACAACAAATCAAAACCCTTCAACAAAAAATGGATAGGTGGCCAAATGAGAGCAGTAGAACCATGGAAGACAGGAATGAAGTCTTATCGTTAACTGAAGTACACTTCAATGAGGTCGAAACTGATTTACAAAAATTGTTAGAGCACTGCCAAATGCTGCCAATAAATGAACAGAATGTAGTCACGCCTTCTTTGAAAGAATTAAAAACTTTCGTGCAAAATAAGTTTAGCAGTGCTGAAAAAGAACTTATTGAAATTAAAAGCCAAATGACCCATGGACGACATCATGTCAAAGCTATTCGTGCATACACAAAAGCTTAAACTATGCAGCTAAGTCTGCAATCAAGTCATCATAGGCCATAACATGCTCAACCAACCCAAGTGTTGTAAGGGTTGGTCTGCCTGTTAATACCGTTTGACATGCAGCTTGAACACTTTTCACATTAACACGCCCTAACTTTTCAAGAACCTCTTCCATAGGAATTACACGACCAAATAAGTGCATCTGCTTAGCTAAACGCTCACAACGGTGCGACGTGCTTTCAAGCCCCATCAAAAGCCCTGCTTGCATTTGATTTATTGAACGATTCACTTCTTCTTCAGTAATTGTGCTTGCAGCCTTTTTAAGCTCAGCACACACAACTGGTAGTAATTCAGCGACTTCCTTTGGGCCAGTGCCGGCGTACACCGTCAACATACCTGCATCAGTGTAGCTATATTGATCTGCTGAGATTGTATAAACAAGCCCACGTTTTTCACGAATTTCATGAAAAAGACGAGACGCCATGCCACCACCTAAAACCGATGCCAAAATCATATAATCGTAGTATGCAGGATGAAACATATTAACTGTGGGTAATCCAAGCACAACATGCACCTGTTCTAGATCTTTTGTTTGCCTAAAGTCTCCACCAACATATTCTGCTGGCAATGGTGTTTGATCTCCCTTATCACAGATTTTTGTGAAATATTTATCAACAAGCCCACATAGCTCGTCATGATCAACCCGTCCCGCTGCAGAAAACACCATATTTTTCACTCCATAATGACGGTCCATATATGCTTTCACAGCACCTGGAGTAAGTGATTTTATAATATCTTCTGTTCCCAGTGTTGCCCATCCCATAGGATGATCACCAAAACAGACACTTTGAAAATGATCAAAAACAACATCATCAGGTGTGTCATTTAAACGACCAATCTCTTGCAAAACAACACCTTGCTCACGAACAAATTCAGCTTCGTCAAAAGTGGAGTTTTGCAAAATATCCGATAAAATATCGACAGCAAGCTCAACATCTTTACGCAAAACTCGAACGTAATACGCTGTCATTTCACGAGACGTGTAAGCATTCATATATCCACCCACATCTTCAATGGCTTTTGATATATCTAAGGCTGTGCGATTCGCCGTACCTTTAAACGCCATATGTTCCAGCATATGCGCAATGCCGTTCTCTGATTTTTTCTCATGACGAGTACCAATATTCAACCACACCCCAAGCGCTACTGTCTCTACATGGTCTATCGTATCGCTGGCAATTCTTAGACCATTTGCAATGGTCGTAGTTCTTATCATAAAAATCCTATAGTTTTTGGTGTGTCTTGTTGTATTCGTTCTTCAGCATAACGCTCAATAGCCCAACCTGTCATGCAAACAATATCAATTGTCACATTCAGCTGACCTTCAGAAGAATAACGTTTGAAATAGTCTTCTTCAACTGATTTTAAAAATTTTTTAGTAAGCGCCATATTTGACCTATCATAAAGCACATTACCACCCATAGCCTTTAGAAGGCTTAGCAATTCTGACAATGACTCAACTTGAAACATATGGCGAGTTCTATCCGCTGTTGGTAAATGAAACCCTGCTCGCTGCATGAGCATGCCAGCATCTTTGGTGGCAATGGTTGGGAAAAATCGCAAATAATGGGGAAGACCAAGAGCTTCTTCTACATTTAAAAAACAATTTTTTAATTCCATTAGCGAATCTTCACCAACAAATGATGCCATAAACACTCCACCGGGATTCAGAGTCGCGCACCATTGCTTTAGCACCCCAGGAATATCATTAGTAATCATCAACGGCCCTGCGCTAACTACAAGATCAAAGGTATGGTGTTTAAATGGCAAAGCTTCGGGATCAATTTCAATATGGCTTTCTATTGCCAGACACTTCGTAAAATCATGATGAACTTGTAATGAAAAATTCCTTGAAAATAAACCTAAACGTTGCCGCAAAATATCATTCAGCAAATCTTGAAGCTGTATAACTGCATGGTGCAAATGCTTAATTTTGAGTTTAAAAAGACTATTATCAAAAATTGTAGGAACGTTATGCAACCGAAACCTTTATCATTTCACGCTTCTTTTTTGTAAAGTAGCTATAAAAAGCAGGCACAACAAACAACGTAAACAATGTACCAATCGTCATACCACCCACAATAACCCAACCCAATTGCCGACGACTTTCAGAACCAGCACCAGCAGCAAGTGCTAGTGGTAATGCACCTAACACCATCGCACAAGTTGTCATTAAGATTGGCCGCAAACGAATTTTGCACGACCGTATAATGGCGTCTTCAATACCAGCACCGTCTTCATCACGCATCTGGTTTGCGTAAGTAACCATTAAAATTCCGTGCTTCGTAATTAGCCCAATCAAAGTGATCAATCCAATGTTAGAATACAAATTCAAGCTACCACCTTCTAAAAAGGCCAAAGTAATAACAGCACCCGTAAGCGACAGCGGCACACTCAGCATAATAATAAACGGATCACGCCAACTTTCAAACTGTGCAGCCATAATCAAATAAATGAAAGCAATGGCCAACCCAAAAACAAGTAGCATCATCGGACCTTCAGTCAAAAACCGTTTCGCTTCGTTCATAAAGTCGATTCGATAATCTGTTGTTGTTAAATCCTTAGAGATAGTTTCAACCAACTTAATTCCGTCTTTCATGCTGTATTCAGGCTTTAAAACACCAGAGAGCATTACTGAACGTGCACGGTTTGTATGGCGAATTTCAACAGGACCTGAACGCGAATTCACAATAACAAGCTCTGATAAAGGCACTAATGTTCCATCTCTATCAGCTGCTTTTACGAAAAGATTTGTAATGTCATCTGGGCTTTGGCGAGCAGCATTTTCAACTTGCACCATAACATCATAATTTTTGTTGTTTTTCTTGAATTTTTCAGCCTTCTTACCTTTAATCAAGGCAGAAATTGTCTCAGCAATTGTATCAGGTTCAATACCTAAAGAAGAAATTTTATCGCGTAAAACAGTGACCGTATAATCAGCTACATCACCACGTCCATCATTGAATATGGCTTGGAAAAACCCAGATTGCTGTAGCTCTCCCCAAAGATTTCCTGACATAGCTTGCAATTCTTGAAATGTTTTATTTGCACGAATAACAAAGTCAACTACACGCCCACTATCACTTCCGCCACCGCCTCCTGAACCAGCATCAATTTTGACCTGAATACCTGTGATCGTTTCTATAGATTCCCTTATTTCCGCAGCAATTTCTTCAGTATTTCGGTGACGTTCTGTATTATTTTTAAGAACTATGCTTCCTTCAAAAGATGGATTGGTAATTGTAATAACACGCCTCTCAACCTCAGGAATTTTGTTAATTGCTTCATCAAGCAATTGCACATAACGCTCTGTGTAAGCAAGAGTTGCACTTTGTGGTGCTTGCCCTTCAATTTTAATAATGCCTTGGTCTTCAGAAGGGGTAGTTTCAGCTGGTAAATATTGATATGTCATATATCCTAAACAAGCAATGCCAATAGCTGCCAAAGCTACTATCGATCGTTTTGGCATTAACATATTCAATATGCGCTCGTACCTGTTCTCTAAATTAGCCATCCAGGTATCTGTCAAAAAATAGTCTTTAAACTTATCCCAGGAAGAAAAACCTTTTCCTTTAGGTATTTCTTTTTTTGTATGATCATCGTCACCCAGCATACGCGCGCACATCATTGGCGAAAGTGTAAGTGCAGCAAAACCAGACAATAAAACAGCACCAGCAAGCGTAATAGAGAACTCAACTAAAAATTTCCCTATGCGTCCACTAGCCAAAGAAACAGGAGCATACACTGCAACAAGCGTAAGTGTCATTGCAACAATCGCAAAACTAATTTCACGAATACCTTTGTAAGCTGCTTCGAACGGCTTCATACCCAGTTCACGGTTTCTATGCACACTTTCGAGAACAACAATGGCATCATCTACCACCAAACCAATAGCCAAAACCATAGCCATTAAAGTTAATGAATTTAATGTAAAGTTCAGCAAATACATTAAAAACAAGGCACCAATTAAGGACACTGGAATTGTTACCAATGGAATAATCGAAGCACGTGCAGATCGTAAAAAGAAAACAACCACTAAAATCACCAGCAAAGTTGTTTCAAAAAGCGTGCGGTATACTTCATGAATAGATCGCTCAATAAATGTTGTTGTATCGCTAGCTACGTGAATTGTGATGTTGTCAGGTAAATTCTTTTTCACCCGATCAACAACAACCTTAACTCCACGCGCAACATCAATAGGGTTAGCATTAGATTGTTTAACTATACCAATGCTGATACCAGCTTTTCCGTTAAAATATGTTTTTGTCTTTCTGTCATCTGAATCAATTTCAGCCCGACCAATATCACGTAGCCGCACCAAAAAATCTTTTCGTGTTGCAACAATCATGTTTTCAAATTCTTCAGGCTTTTCTAGTGATGCAACAGTGGTAACTGAATACTCACGGTCTTTTGAAATAAG
>CAMDPB010000090.1 GCA_945903885.1 Candidatus Finniella inopinata | reverse complement strand
AATTTTTTCTAGATCATTGGTACAAATATAGTTTTCTATAACTTTTTTCCCAGCAATCATAACTGTGTGTGGCTTAGCATCTGGTGCATTGTTAATTAATACTGAACGTAATTTTCCATAAGGCAGTGGCACAAAACAAGGGTCTTTCAAAGACCATAACAACAAATCAGCGCGCTGACCAACCTCTATTTTTCCACGACTCGGCGAATCAATAACCTTTAATCCATTAGTCGTGAGCCAATCAAAAATAATTTCTTCATTAAAAACTAGAGGATCTTTATGCACGCCATTATGCAGCAGCGTAGCGAAATATGCTTCGTTCAAAATATTGTTGGTATTGTTGTTAGAACAAGCATCTGTTCCAATGGCAATGTTCACTCCACTTTTGTGAAAATCAAGCATTGGGGCAATACCCACACCGGTTTTTGCATTGCTGACAGGGCAATGAATAACTGATGCACCTGAGCGTGCAATTAGTTTAATTTCTTCATCATCAACGGTTGTAGCGTGAATAAGGTTCCAGCGTTCGTTTAAAACACCAAGATTTTCTAATAAGCGTACTGGCGTTGTGCCACGATTTTTACGGCATGCCTCAACGGATTCTATACCCTCACTCATATGAATATTAACTCTGGTATTATACCTTATAGCAATGTCATTGAACAAAGTTAGTAATTCATTCGAAGCGGTTAAAATAGAAGCAGAGCCAATGTGAATTTTCAAATTTTTGCAGTTCGATTTGAAATATTGGGAAAAACTTTTTTCAACATCTTCTAAACTAATTTGAGAGGGAATATTCCCCTCTCCTTCCCAAACATCATTAAAAACGCAATTAAGGGCACCGGTAATGCCAGTATCGTTGAAGGCCCTAATGACTGGTTCAGGTCGTGATGCTATAGCGTACACACTTGTTGCACCACTTTTCAAAGCATCAAGTAAAACGAAAATAGCTTGGTGATAGCGGTCTTCATCGTTCTTTTTTTGGACAGTGTGCATAGCACTTAGCAGATGAGTAATTGAGAGTTCGTCTAGCATACGACGATCGAGTAGCTGATTTGGATGCAAATGGCTGTTAACAAAACCGCGAGTGACAAAAAAATGTTCTGCTGAAATATCAAAAGCGCTTATGGTAGTGCGTTCAATATTTTCAATTACACCATTTTTTATAGAAATATCAGCTAATTCATAGCTATTACTTTTATGATGTGACTCACTGCTATAAGATTCTAAAACTACGCCTTTTAAAAAACTATACATCCTGGCTTTCTTGATTTTACAAAATTACGTTACGGCTTTTCTGCAATTAGTATAACGTTTTCTCGTCCATCTAGCGCCCATGATGCTGACGCATAACTAAGAGGCTTCATGGTGCTTTCAATAACTCTAAAACCATTGTTTTCAAAAGCAGATCTTAAGACCTTATCGTCTAAGAAAAAGAAAGGCTCATCTGCAATATTGTCACGCTGTTCTTGAGTTGTCACATTAGCATTCACATAAGCGCGCAATGACTGAACAAACCCAGGATTTGCTTCTTTTGCTGCCACTCGCCTTTCATATTCAGGAATAAAGCTCTCATAACGTTTCACGTATGGGGTTATAGCCACAACAAAAATACGTCCTGCTGGCTTTAGAAGAAGAAACAAATGCTTAACGGTCATTTCCAATTGTTCTGGAGTTAAGTAATGCAATACCCTACCGACAAAAATGGCCTCATATGTGCCAATATTATTTATATCTTGGGATTTTGTAATATCAGCCTGAATAAATTGCACTTGCTTCGCACTCTCACTGCTCAATTTATTATCATTAATCTTCTCAGCTAATCTTTTCGCAGCAATAAACAAGTGCCGTCCATCTAAATCACTAAGCGTATATTTTGTGTTTTGGCTCTGCTGCAAAGCAGTAAGCATAACATTACCGTATGTACCACCAATTTCTAATACTGATTTTCCTTTAGCAAATTTTAAAAATTCTATAGATGCATAATCAAATTTTGCTGTCGCAGCCCCTTTTTTATTTAGGGTTTGAGTACGTCCATCTGCTTCCGGTGTTTGAGGTTTTAAATTAAGCTCGTCACACTTTGCTAGTGCTAACTCATAAGTGAACACTTTATTGTTGGTATTTTCTGCTGCACCGTACACGTTCAACAAACATACAATAATAACAAATAGAGCTCTAAATTTTGCAAAACTCTTAAGCATTATCTACCAATCCCCCATTGTTACTACATAATTCATGCAATAGCTGACGTTACACTAGTCCTTTTTAAAAAATCACTCCATTGTTTTTTCAAAGAAAATTGAAATAGCATCAGATGTTAGCAGATTGCGTGCTGTTACTAGGTCTGATATGTTGAGATCAACCTATTAATTTAAGAAAATCGTTCACTTTCAAAAAAATTATTTTCTCACTCATGGTAAGCCAGCTATTAAGTTGCGAAGATTTAGATCATGTTAGCTATGCAAAGTCACTTGCAGCAATTCAAGGAGAGCCCAGTTCTTGTTTCCAATTTGTAAATAATGTTCTTGCGCACAGTGCCCCTTGTGCATATCAGGAGTTATTAGAAAATCATGCAATACTTCTAGAAAGAATACCGGAAAAACACCAAACACCACATTTTATCCCTTATTATTATTCTCTGTTACCATTTGAGCACCTAAAATATTGGGAAAAAATTGAAGTTATGAATGTGCAAGTGGGTGATTTATTCATCTATATTGACAGAGATTATAATCCTGATCCAACAACCAGAGTCGAAAATGCCCCATCGGGAACACATGTTGCCATTGTAGATTCTGTTTTAAAAAATAAAGATGTTGGTAATATAGAACTGAAGTTAGTAGATAGCTCAAGTCGCATACGTGGCCGTCGCTGTTGCTATAAGGAAATAGCACCTGTAAAACGAGGCAGCATTGCTTATAGTTTTTTAGATATGCTCTTAGAAAGCACAACAGGTTTATGGAATATTAAATTTATTGGTCAAAAACTTTTAACAAATAAATATATACATGTTTTAAGGATTAAAAATACTTAAAACTGTTACGAACAGTTGGCTTTCCTACCAAAAATTCAAGCACTATTAAAGCAATTCTCTATGGCTTTGCCATAGAGAATCTAGAAAAACACCCTCAATTTGACTGAGGGTTGTAAGCATGCCCCGTTTTTCAACGGAGAGGAATTATAATGCTGCACCAATTGTCATATTGCGTGCCCAACTTGAGCCATTGCCTAGTTTTAATACCGAACCACTATCAAATACTAAACCACCAGCAAATACATCGTTAACATCTGTATCCGTAGGAACTGAAACATTATCACCCACTGAAAGTACCCCGTATTGCATAACTTCCATTGGTCCTGGAACTGCTCCGGCAGCAGTATTTGAAAGCAGTTCAAAAATTGCACCAACAGTTCCTGTAGCACCAATTTTCATAGCTGCTGTTGGTAATTTTCCTAAGTTTCTCACCTGCAAAATTCCAAATATAACATCAATTGGTAATAATGCACCGCTCAGATCTTTAATAACTTGAATGAGTCCAGATCCATTTTTTGTCAATTTATTACTTCCTGTCGCTCCGTTAAGCGTTAATATGTCAGCATTCGAAATTGTACCACCAGAAACACTAGCGTCTAGATTGTTTACAATAGTATCTCCAAGAATATCTGTAGTCAAAACTTTGCCACCCAAAATTAAGGAATCCATAGTTACTGCTTTAGTACTTTTAATTTCTCCATCAAACGATAGTGTAACTTCTGGAAGATTAATATCAGTTGTCGCTTCTAATATGCAATTCGCACCATCAAAGTATAATCCAATTGCTGGAATAATATCAGACGCATCAACAATAACTCGTCCTCCTTTTATCTTTAAATAATTGATCACGCTTCCTACACAATCAAATTCAAGCGTTCCTCCACCTTGTTTTGTAACTTCTGCTGCAATGATCGGAGCTCTGATAAATGAGCTATCTCCGGTAGCAACTTCAACAATAATCTGCGTGTAGTGAGTTATATACCTACCAAGACCCAAAGTAACCGGTTGCCTTAAATAAAGGCCGGGTGCATCATGCACATAAACATGCCCATCTTCTACTTGTATGTAATCCACGGAATAGCCAGTACCGGTAATATTAAGCTGCCCCCCACCTGTTTTACGCAGTGTATTTACGCTAATACTACTAGAGATAGTTGAAGTATCGGGAGTATCCACTTCAACCTCCCAAGAAGTCGCGCTAAGTTGTGTGACCATCGCCAGCACGGTTAAAATGGTTAACGTAATTTTTTGGAAAGTTTTCATTCTTTTACTCCTAAAATAAAAAGATCAATTGAGAACTTTTATTATTTCAAAGAAATGTTAAAAATTAATAAAGAGATACTAAAATTATAAACAAATTTTTATTATTGTTTTGTTTGGGAATAATGCAAGGACACCTAGATAGTATTGAGATTTTTAGCTCAAACTGAAGACAAATTTAAAATATTTATAGGTATAAATTATATTATAAATTGCAATAAAATATTTTTTAAAATATATTATATGTATAATATTAATACAGAAATTAATGCGCCGTCGATGTCTCGACTGTTTTATGAGGTTTTGGCGCTAGCCATATCGCCATTGCAGCAAATGCAAATGCGCACGATACGACCATAAATATATGGTTCGTTGCCAGCATCACAGCTTGCGATTGCAATAGTTGATCAAACATATGTAAGACTGCTGCTTGCCCAGCTTCACTTGAATCTCCAAACGTAGATAAAATTTGCTCTGGCAAAACGATTTTATCGACCAGATCATTTCGTAAAATATTTGCTCTATCTTCCCACGCGGTAGTTACTATAGATACAGCCATAGCACCTGATAGGGTTCGTAAAAAATTCATAAGTCCCGCAGCAGAAGCTACTTCTTCTGAATCAACACTAGACAGAGCTAATGCTGTTAAAGGCACAAAGAAAAAAGGCATTCCGATACCTTGGATTAACATTGGAATAGATACCTGATAATGGTTCATATCAGTTAATCCAAAGGAACGATATAAAGTTAAAATTCCAAGCCAGCTCACACCACAAAACACTAGTATTCTGGGGTCATATTTTGTTGACATTTTTGCTGCAATTGGCGCAACACAAACAGCCAAAAGTCCTAATACCGCAGTTGTAAAGCCCGACCAAGTTGCGGTGTAGCCCATGTAATTTTGCAACCATAAGGGGGTTAGAACAATTGAACAATTAAAGGCACCAAAGGCCAAACTAATGGTTAGCACACTTGCCATATAGCCCTTATGACGAAAAACGCGCATATCGACAATGGGATGATCATGGGTAAGTTCCCAAATCATAAAACAAGAAAAACCGATAATAGCTATAATTAAGAGTGCCCATATTTCGCTTGATGAAAACCAG
>CAMDPB010000089.1 GCA_945903885.1 Candidatus Finniella inopinata | reverse complement strand
AAGCGGCTTGGAGATTGAGGAATAGCTACCAGCATGGCTTTGTAACTTAAGGGCAGAAAATTTGGCTCTTTCCCAAAATAATGCAAGCTTGCAGCGCGAATTCCATGAATATTTCCCCCATATGGAGCAAGAGTCAAATACATTTTCAGCACCGATTCCTTGCTGTACTGGGTCGTTAATCGCAACGCAGTGTGAACCTCACAACATTTTTTCCATAAAGTACGAGGCCCAGGGCTCAACAGTCGTGCGACTTGCATGGTAATAGTAGACCCACCTGAAAGTATTTTTTTATGAATGACAGCTTGGACCAGAGCACGAGCCACGGCAAAGGGATTTACCCCCGGATGGACATAAAACCATTTATCTTCAAAATTCAGAAGCAACTCTTTAAACTGCACGTCAACAGTTTGGGCTTTTAGCACCCAACGATCATGAGCATTACGCTCAATGTGAATTAGCTCTCCATTACGATCATATAACGTAGGGGATTCTTCGTGATATTTAGCACGATCAACTGGCCAAAATAAACTACATGAAAAAGCAATAAAGCCAACACCTATAACTAATCGTCGTTTTGTGGCAAAGTATGGCTGTAACAAACGCTTCTGTTCTCAATGGAATTTAAACACTTAAAAAGTATATTAGAAAAACACAACCTGTGGGCGAAAAAGTCATTAGGACAACATTTCCTGATGGATGAGTCTGTTTGTCAAAGAATGGTGCGCAACCTAGATTTAAAAGGACAAACCGTCGTTGAAATTGGCCCGGGTCCTGGCAGTCTTACGGATATTTTATTAAAGTCACAGCCAGATTTTTTGCTAGCAATCGAAAAAGATCAGCGGTTTATCAACATTTTAAAAGAGTTTGAAAATCCTGTTAATACCGCATTTACAATTGTTCAAGCCGATGCGTTGAATGTTTCAATTTCAAATCTTTTGAGTGAACATGGAAAAGCAGAACCATACCATATAGTGGCGAATTTGCCATACAACATTGGCACAGAATTGCTCATCCGCTGGATAGGCGATATTGAAAACATTATTTCCATTACCGTCATGCTGCAAAGAGAAGTGGTTGATCGCATGACTGCACTGCCAGGTACCAAGGACTACGGTCGCTTGGCCATTGTTTTGCAATCATGTTTTGATGTTCAGGAATTATTTCAAATTTCCCCTGAAGCTTTCATTCCGCCGCCAAAAGTGTGGTCAAGCGTGGCATTCCTTAAACCGCGCAAAGACGTTCCCGAACCAAATGTAATTAAGACATTGGGCAAATTAACGAACATGGCGTTTTGTTACCGTCGTAAAATGTTGCGTGCCAGCCTTGGAAAATCATTGCCCTTAACCTTGTGGCAGAAATTGTGTGATACTTTAAATATTGATGAAACCAGGCGTCCAGAAGAGTTGGATACCCATACATTTTTGGCAATGGCACAGATATGCAGCAAGGAACAAATCTAGAAAAATTACGGGCATGGATGATTGCCAATAAGGTAGAGGCCATTCATGTGCCACGCGAAGACATGTTTGGCGGGGAATATGTTACAGCATGTGATGAACGTCTAGCCTGGGTTAGTAATTTCACAGGCAGCGCAGGCTTTGCAATTATTACGGTCCAGGAGGCCCATTTATTTGTAGATGGACGCTATACCCTGCAAGCAAAAAGCCAGGCACCAGATTTTAAAATTCATGACTTTAATAAAGCAGCAATTGATGCGGTGTGTGATTCGTTAAGCACTCTGCATTATGATCCATGGTTAATGTCGGTAAAACAACTACAAAGCTGGCGTGACCGCGTGGATTTAATTGCCCTTAAAGCTAATCCTATTGATGCGCTGTGGACAGATAGGCCAAAGCCAATTCATAAAGCAGCATTTTATTACCCAGTTATTTATGCAGGAACCACACGGGAAGAAAAACGTAAGCTTATTGAAGCGGCATGGTTTTTAAGCAATCCGGAATCGGTCTGTTGGCTGCTAAATATTCGAGCGGGCGACCTGCCCTATGTGCCCCTGCTTCATTGCATGGCATTAGTTACAAAAAATGATATTACTTTATTTTGCGAACCATCAAAAATTTCAACCGAATTGGCAACATTGCTTAATGTTAAAGTTGTGCCCTTTGAACAAATGGCAAATACATTAAAAGCTGTAGATGTTGAAATATATGCTGATAGACGCACAACACCCTCTGCGTTAAATGACATCTCATTCAATTGGCAAACAGATCCATGCGAGTTACCCAAAGCAAAAAAGAACCTGACTGAGCAACAGGGCATGCGTAATTGCCATATGCGCGACGCGGTGGCTGTGATTCGTTTTTGGATGTGGCTAGAAATCCAAAAAGATATTACTGAAATTGACGCGCAAGATTATCTTGAAACCTGCCGCCAGAAAATGGATTCATATCAAGGGGCTAGTTTCGCGACTATTTCTGGATTTGGTGCCCATGGAGCGATTGTACATTACCGAGCGGAACCCAATACAAACGTAGCAATTACCCAAGGCGTGTACCTGCTTGATTCTGGCGGCCAATACCTTGATGGCACAACCGACATTACCCGCACGTTTTCAATAGGCGCGCCCACTCAGGAACAACGTATTCATTATACATTAGTATTAAAGGGTCACATTGCTTTAGCTAATGCTAGCTTTCCAATTGGCACAACCGGCGCGCAGCTCGATGGGTTAGCCCGTCAACATTTATGGAATAATGGCCTTGATTACGCCCATGGTACCGGTCATGGGGTGGGAAGCTATTTAAATGTGCACGAAGGTCCCCAAGGAATAAGCAAGGCGCGTAACACTGTTTTAGAACCTGGCATGGTAGTATCAAACGAACCAGGCTTATACCTTGAAGGGCAGTACGGCATTCGCATTGAAAACCTGCAAATAGCCAAAGAGTCTTCCTATGGAAATTTTTTATGTTTTGAATCTTTAACCTTAGTACCATATGAGCCAGCGTTGATTGAAAAATCTCTACTCACCAAAACTGAAAAGAACTGGATTAAGCAGTACTACCAAGAAATTTGGACAAAAATTTCTCCGATGCTGAATCATACTGAGCAAGCTTGGCTGCGACATAAACTTGATATTGCGTGAAAATTTGCATCTTTTTAAATTTTTTTTCAAATACCCTATTGTGAAAGTTTAAAAAGTTTTGTGTACTATATGAAAGCGTCTTTTAATTTAGATTGTTGATGAGTCAAGAAGTAAATAGTTACTTACCAGAAGATAGTGAAACTTTCATGAACCCTAAACAGCTAGAGTACTTTAAAAGTAAGCTCATTAGCTGGAGAGATCAAATCTTGAAAGACTGCTCTGAAACCATTACAGATTTGCAAGACAACCAAGTTGAAGCAGACGTTATTGATGCGGCTGCAAAAGAGGCAGACTATAAACTAACACTTCGTGCCAGGAATCGAGATTTTAAACTTCTTAAGAAAATTGATGAAGCTCTTTTACGCATTGATAATGGAAGTTACGGCTACTGTGAAGAAACAGGAGAGCCAATTGGCGTAAAAAGACTAGATGCAAGACCTATTGCCACTCTTGGCATTGAAGCACAAGAACGTCATGAGCGGGAAGAACGCACCCATCGAGATGTTTAGTTAGCTTTTTATCACACCGTATCTTGACGAAATAGCTCTTTTTTGGGATACTTAGGAGCTAAATTTCTAAATTATTAATGCAGGAGGGGTTATTGAAAGAATTACATCTCCATTATAAACGTTTAGGGACAGCCTTGGCTTTGGTTATGGTTCTGTTCGGATCAACGCGCGCTTTTAGACATTATTTTTCATCTGAACAAGCACTCCATCAAGAATTAGCAGAACCAACTGCAGCAAATAATTCGTCTGAACCTGAAATTCAAGAGACGACCCTGACCTTGGGTAAAGGTGGCAACGTTCATAAGCTTTTAACGAGCTTTGGCGTGAGTAAAGAAGCAGCCATTCAAATAACAAATGCTTTTGCTCAATACGTACCTCATAGAAATTTAAAATCCGGACAAAATTTCAATGTTCGCTATAAACGTTCTGAAGAAGGCGTAGAAATTGAATCATTCCAATCTCAGCCTTCAATCGATCAAAAAATTATCATTACAAAAGCTGATGGAAATTACGTCAGTAAAGCGCAGTTAATTCACTTGACTCCTGTGGTGCATGTTTTTGAAGGCAACGTTCATTCTAGTTTTTACAGCGCAGCCATGAAGGCTGGCGTTCCTACTAAACTTGTCCAAGAAGCCGTTGACGTTTTAAGTTACGTTGTGAACTTTCAACACGGCATAAAAGCTGGTGCCTCTTTTAAAATTTTATGCGACGCTCTAAGAAATGACAAAGGCGATATTGTCAAAATTCAGCAACTACGATTTGTTTCTTTGCAAACAGGTGGACAAGATCATAAGCTTTTCGCTTTTACAGAAAATGGCAAAGTGCGCTTTTTCAATGAAAAGGGAGAAAGCGTTGTGCGCTCTCTTTTGCAAACTCCATTAAATGCTACAAAACTATGTGTGACTTCAGGCTTTGGCATGAGACGCCACCCAATTCTTGGCTATAATAAACAACACAAAGGCGTAGACTTTGGCGCACCAAGCGGCACACCAGTACTTGCAGCCGGTGAAGGACGAGTAGTTGCCTGCGGTTGGAGTGGTGGATACGGTAACCGTGTACATATACGTCATAGCGGTGGATACGAAACTGTCTATGCTCACTTAAAATCTATAAATAAAAATATTAGACCAGGTGCAGTCGTTTCTCAACGTCAAGTTCTAGGCGGTGTTGGAATGACAGGAACTGCCACGGGACCTCATTTGCATTTTGAAGTCATTTTAAACAAACAACATATTAATCCCATGAAGGTTCAAGCATTACCATCTTTAAAACTTACTGGTGGAGCTCTCAAGAAATTTGACTCTGTAAAATCAACCACTCAGCAGGAAATGGTGAACTTCGTGCAAACGAAAGCTGTCACTGGGCTGTAGTTTTTCAACTTGAATTTTTCTAAAGAATGCCTATATACCTACTGACACTAAAATCTTGATCGGACTGGTATGTTTAGAAAATGGTCATTTGTGATTTTAGGAATTCTCAATATGGGAGCGGGTGTATACATCAGCCTTGAAATGCACACATGTAACATGAATAGATTTTATAGACATCTAAATCAATGCAGTAAAAATTTTTAAAATGAAATTCCTCAACTACTGCAAATTTCCAAATTTTGTAAACTTTCCATCAAAAAATAGCTTCACGGTTCCAACTGGGCCGTGACGTTGTTTTGCAATAATGATTTCTGCTTGGTTCTGCACCTTAGACATGCGCTGTTGCCATTCAAGATGTTTATCGCTGCCTACAGGTGGTTCTTTACGCGCCTCGTAGTATTCATCACGATAAATGAACATGACCACGTCGGCGTCTTGCTCAATTGATCCTGATTCGCGTAGGTCGGCAAGCTGAGGGCGCTTATCTTCA
>CAMDPB010000088.1 GCA_945903885.1 Candidatus Finniella inopinata | reverse complement strand
CAGTAATTTAATCACCTATGTATAAGCGTACCGTAAGAATTTTTATTCAATCAAATGAAAAAAATCTAGTTCTTTATTATAGTTTTCAACCTTGTGTGTTTACGAAATTTTAATCGGCCAGAGATTACTATAAAATTATCTAAATTTTTATTGGAAATGCAATGCGTACATATTCACAATGCCTTAATGCTGTATTTTTATTTTTTTTATTCTTTAATCTTAATGATTGTTCACTTATTGCTGGAACTCCCCTTTTGGAAGAAGATCTTTTTGCGCGTCAGACTTTTGATGGATCTCAAAAAAGCTCAATTAGAATAGCTTTTACTGATATAAGAGAAACCCAACCAGAAATCTTAGAAGCTATTCCATTTCAATATGCAGCAAGAAAACTAATTACCAATGAACTGAATGATAATCAAATTTGCGCAACAGTTGCTGGATTAATTATATATAAGAACGAATTGCAATCACCAGCTTTTATCAACTGCCTAGAAAAATTATATGCACAGCGAATAGTAAATTCAGCAATGCGCGCAAAGCAATTAGGGGCAATTTTTGTAAGTTTAAGCACTACAGATTTACGTGTTTTTGAATATGACGCGTTTGCTGATCAACTAATCAAGTTAATAACACCTAAGACACATCCAGCAGACATAGAAAAAAGAATTCTTAATTTAGTTAGCCTTAGCAAGCGATTATTTTCATAATTCCGCGGGGACATATGTCCCCACGGAAAAACGTTTTTTATTTACTTTAGAAATAAACCAAACTGCTGTTCTTTAAGAAATGTTGTTGCGGCTTCAAGATCTACAGAATATGGAGAATCTCCCCATACGAGTGATTGTGCTTTTTTCTGTTTAGCCACTTGAGAACCCCTTGCTATCATATGGTCAGTAAAATCTCTTGCGGCTTCATAAGTGTTGGTGCCATCATCACAAAATGTTAATGAAAGGGCAATGATTTTACGGTATATAGCCACTTCAGAGCCTTGTTGTGCCATTTGGCCAGTAAAATCTCTTGCGGCTTCAGGATCTCGATCATAACCAGACTGCCCATGACGAAGCCCATCTATTTTATAACCTATAGCAAAATCATTCTGTTGACCCACAAGATATTCAATCAATTGTTTTGCAGCTTCAGGATCTCGATCATAACCAAACTGTCCATAGGTAAGTCCATCTATTTTCTTCATTGCAGCCACTTCAGAGCCTTGTTGTGCCATTTGGTCAGTAAAATCTCTTGCGGCATCAGGATTTTGATCATAACCAAACATTCCATAACCAAGTCCAAGTATTTTATGATTTATAGCAACATCATTCTGCTGGCCTACAAGATCTTCAATGAATTGTTTTGCAGCTTCTGGATTTCGATAATAACCATACCCTCCATTACAAAGCGCAGATATCTTACACTTTGTAACCACTCCATCTGTATTGTCTCGGCGTGAAAGATCTTCAATGAATTGTTTTGCAGCTTCTGGATTTTGATCATAACCGTATCCTTTAGCAAGCCAATCAATTTTCAGACTGAGAGCCCACTCATGACCTAGATCAGCAAAACCATCGATCAACTGGCGCTGTGTAAGAACATGAGAGGCTTCTTCTGCTGCATCTTCAAAGGCAGCGCCACCACCTGCACTACTGCTTGAAGCATACGCGGTAGATAAAGAAACCAAGATCAGCATTAAAAATCTAATCACCTTTAATTTACTTTTTTTATTTTTCATAATTTTAATACCTTCAATAAAACTAATTACTAAAATGTTATTTTCTATGTATTTATTTAAATACATTTCACATATAGCAATTATTAAATTGTTTGCCTATCCGGGAAAAACACGGGTATACAAATGAAATAAAATATGCACTAGAGATAAAGGGATGATACTTAGCAATGCGATTTCATTACCTAAATTCCTAAACTAGGGCGCTTCTTTAATTGTTTCACTGAACCTTCACGCCTGCTACGCAAGCTCAAGGTGGACAATTGGGATTGTTTACTTAGTCAAATTCTCGGAACTATTTTCAGAAAGCGGTATTAAGCGGTATTAAATAGCAAGTTTTTTCAACACAATTTAAAGGAGGATTTATGCCCTACCCAGATTTTCGCAGTAATTCAGCATTGTCATATTCATGCAAAATTAAAATTTCACGCAGGGCCAAGCCTTGGGGGGATGATAGATCAGGGTCATTTTTTAATGCTTCGTTCGCCATATTGTGTGCTTTGGCAAACAGGCCTTCAAGCAAAATAGCATCTGCCGGGTCTTCTTGGACCAAGTCACAAAGACGGAATTTTGGCACGCCACTTTGTTTGGTGCCAATGATTTCGCCGCCACCGCGTAAGCGTAGGTCTTCTTCAGCAATTTTAAATCCGTCGTGGCAATCACGCATGGTTTCTAGCCTTCTGCGGGCTTGGAAGCTTAATGGTTGTCCGTATAGCAGTAAGCAGAATGATTGAATATCATTACGCCCTACCCGGCCCCGTAATTGGTGCAGCTGCGCCAGGCCAAAACGTTGAGCGTGCTCAATAACCATAACGGTAGCTTGGGGAACGTCTACCCCTACTTCTATCACGGTGGTTGATACCAACAACGTTGCTTCTCCGCTTAGGAAACGTTGCATGGCGGCATCTTTTTCTGGGCCTTTCATGCGACCGTGCATGAGTTCGACTTTGTCACCAAATATTTCACGTAAAGTATCACAACGGGCAACGGCCGCGGCTAAGTCACTTTTTTCGGATTCTTCAATTAAAGGGCAAACCCAATAAACTTGGCGACCTTTGCTCATGATTGTTTTGATTTGTTCGATGACTTCATCGAGCCTATCAACGCTAATGACTTTGGTTTGGATGATTTTTCGACCCAAGGGTTTTTCATTTAAGATAGAAACGTCCATATCGCCATGATTGGCTAAAACTAGGGTTCGTGGAATGGGTGTTGCGGTCATTGATAGTATATGGGCTGTTTTAGATTTTTGGGCCAAAGCGAGGCGCTGTTCAACCCCAAAGCGGTGTTGTTCATCAATAACGACTAGACCAAGATTTTGAAAGACAACGGAATCTTCTAGCAAAGCGTGGGTTCCAACTATAATTGTAGCTTCGCCTGATTTTATAGTTTCAATAACTTTATCGCGAGCTTTGCCTTTTTCACGACCGGTAAGCATGGCGACAGTTAGTCCTAATGGCTGCAGCAATTCGCCAATTTTAGTGGCATGCTGGCGTGATAAAATTTCGGTTGGCACCAAAATGGCTGTTTGCAGACCTTGGTCGGCTACATCTAGTGCTGCCATGACAGCCACTAAGGTTTTTCCACTACCAACATCACCCTGCAATAGGCGCACCATTTGCTGACCATTTTGCATATCACCGCGCAGTTCTGCAATGGCTGAAATTTGCGCATTGGTTAACCTAAACGGCAATAGTTCTTCAAGTTGAGCGGCGAGTTTCGGTACGTATGTATTTTTAGAAATACCCTTTGGCTTGGTGCGACGATTACTTAAAGCCATGCCCAAATGATAGGCTAGGAATTCATCAAAAATAAGGCGTTGGCGCGATGGGTCAGTAAAATTTAGGTTTTCATACACTTGGGGCTGGTGCACATTTTTTAGGGCATCTAAAAATGAAGGATAAGTGCTGCCGGCAATCCATTCGGGCATTTCTTTGGATGGCTTAATTACCTGATCAATAGCGCTTGCGACCATTGACCTGGTAAGACCTGCGGTTAAACCATAAATGCGTTCTGCGCCAATCCATTTTCCCATTTCATCTAGCGGGCCCATAAAATCTGGATGGGACATGTGGTAACGCACTGTATCATGTGCGCGATCGCATTTTAACTGGCCACTGATACCAATTTTCCTGCCTTCTGTTGCTGCTCGTTGTAAGAAATGATCGTAGGCATTAAAAAAAAGCAATTCAAATCGATTATTTTTATTGTCACGCATCCATATGCGATAAGGGGAACGCCGGCGCAACCCAGGTTGGTGTAGTTCAACAGTGGCTTCAAAGGTGACTAAGGTATTTTCAGGGGCTTCTTGAATATTGTCTATTTTAGTACGAAAACTAAGTTGAGTTGGCAAATGCCACAACAGGTCAATGAACCGTTCGCCCACTAATTTTTTGTAAAATTTTTCCCGGCGCTTTCCAATAGCAGCAAGCGTGTGTAGTTCTGTTAGATAATAGTCTAACGGTGTGGACATGATTTTAGAACTTCAACTAATTCTTGCATTTCTTCTTGTTTTCCAATGGTAATGCGTAAATAGCTAGGTAAATTGTAAGCCCCCATAGGACGAACAACCAATCCTTTTTGCCCCAAATATTTATAGACTTCCTGGGTGTTTTCAAAGTATGCCATTACGAAATTTGATGTGTATGGGATCATGGGGATATTAAGATCATTCATGTCATTTACAAATTTAGCTAAATTTTTCTTATTAAGCTGCGTACAATAATCAATCCAAGCTTGATCACCAAGAGCTGCAATTCCTGCTGCTTGCGATAAACCTGTGGTATTAAACGGAGGGCGAATACGGCTAATTGGATCAACAATTTCAGGGTGTGCATATAGCCAGCCCAGTCGTAAATTTGCCATTCCATAAGCTTTTGAAAAGCTTCTAGCCATAACTACATTTGGGTAACGTTGCACCCATTTTGTGCCACAGTGATAATCGTCGTTATCCATATACTCAGCATAAGCTGAGTCAAACACAACAAGCACGTGGCTTGGCATGCGTTCAAGCAAATCATCAATTTCAGTATTGGTTAAATAGTGGGCAATTGGGTTGCCAGGATGATCAAGATAAAATATTTTTGTGCGTGGTGTTACCCGTTCAAGAATCGCATCAACATTTAGTTTAAAATCAACTCGTGGAATTTCTACGGGAATTCCCCCCATAGCCAAAGTGGCAATTTTATACACACCAAAACCATGTTGAGGGATAAGAACTTCATCGCCCTTACCAACATAAGCACGCGCCAAAAGGTGGAGAATATCTTCCGAACCATTACCGGTTACCAACCATGCTGGATCAATACCGTGAGTTTGACCTATTGCTTCACGCAGTCCATTTGCAGCGCCGCTTGGATAACAATGAATTCTGTCTGCGTACTGACGAACAACTTGTTTAACAGCATCTGACGGACCATACGGATTTTCATTAGAAGCTAACACTACCCTGCGAACAAAACCTGGTGGAGTTACATCGCCACCAATGTAAGGAGAAATTGCATAGATAGATTCATTAGACTTTGGAAAACCCATTTTGACCTGTGATTTAGAACGTTATTCTAAATAGCATACCAAGGGCCTTACATCAATGTAAGGGCGCAACATGTGTGAACGAATAACACTCTTTAGATAAAATCTTAATTCGACTAAAAGTTTTATAAAATTATTATAAAACTCTACATAAATTCAAAATTTAATCTTACGATTTTTTTATTGTGTCAGTTTTTTAGAGAAAGTTATTCGCACGAAACAAAATTTATACTTTTATTATTA
>CAMDPB010000087.1 GCA_945903885.1 Candidatus Finniella inopinata | reverse complement strand
AATAACTTTTTCAGGTTTGGTGAATTAGAAAAATCAGCTTCAGGAAACTGAACAAGATGAACATTAATGCCATCAAAAGTAAGCTGTACCAAACACAAACGGTCACGGTGCTGATTAAGCCCCATGGCTTCAGTATCTATTGCAACAGTTTGGCCAAATATCACATCATCTGGTAGATCATATTCATGAAGAAAAGTTTTCATTTTGTATTATTTTTATAAATACCTGAATTAAAAGACCATAGGTAATAGATTCGTGTCAACATTTCAATTCTGTATTAATGTAACGCGTGTTGATATCTCTAGCGAAAACTTATCTTATCCGATCTATAATTGCGCTAAATATTAGCTTATGCGAAAGGTCAGAAAGTCCAGTTAGTATGTGACGTTTAAAATGATTTCGGTCTTCTTCGGATGTAAGAGATGCATAAAGATCTGCAATATTGTATTCAGGATGAACACCACTTAGAATTACGTTTCCTTTGGTTATTTTGCATTCAATGATTGCAGCACGTTCTTCGAACCCTGCATCAGCATAACAAGCAATTACTTGTGTGTTAGGGTATTGGTCAACATCTTTAAAATAGCAACCACCATTAAAGAAAACATTGTAAATTGTTGTAGATACATTAGCATTCTTCCGCTTAATTTTAGCAATTCTTGATCCCGATATTGATTGGTAATCATAAGCAGCCAAGACAGGGCCTATTGCGGCTCCAGGAAAAAATGATAGTTCTCTTGTCACAAGAATTTCATATCCGCGTCTATCGCCCTTGTGAAACTCAGAATAATGCGCACCAAAGTAAGCACCCGCACAAAAGCCTATATAAGTTCCTCCTGCTTCAACATAACTTCTTATTTGTTCATTGCCTGCTCCATTTAATTTTTGAGAGTAATAAGAAGCTTTTCCTCCCGGTATAATATACGCTGCAGCGTTGTGTTTCCATAACCCTAGAATCGTTTTCGCTGAATCTATTCTTTCCGCTACATATAAGCACGGTACTAATTCATTTAAGGCTTTTTCACAAGCATGTGCGCTAAAGTCTGAAACACCATCATCATAATAAATATAAATTCTAGGAAAATTTGCATGTGCAATATGAAAACTTCCACTGCAAAAATTTCCATATTCACTTCTATTATTCCATATTTCACTGAGTTGACCTCTGAGGGTTAAAAGAGTGGGGATATCTTTTATATGCTTAGCAACAAGATCTTCTCGATAAGTGTAATGTCCTGGTATGCGTTTTTTTATGGCTGATTCAAAATCAGATTTAATGGCATAAATTTTGTCAGCATCGCTTGCATTTTCACTGATATCGCATCTTAGCAACATAGACATTTTCATGCATTCATGTTCAGCATAGTAAGGAAGACACCATGTTTTCTGAAACAAAAACAGAGTCACGCAGAAAAAATAAAATCCTAATTTTTTGACAGAAGCAAAAGTGGTTTTCACAATACTTTTCTTCTAAAGCTTAGTGGAAATCCTAATCGCAGCTTTAGTAATGCTTTTGACCACTTTTTCCAAAACGTTATAACCAAGAGCATCCTTACCGCCGCCTAGTTCAGCAATTTCACGGTGATGATCTTCTTCCTTTTTAAATTTGTCAATGATGTCCATTAATGGTTTATGTTCTGGAGAATTTTTTAATGAATCAATTTGGCTTTGATAATGATCAACAATTACTTCTTCAACAGCAATGGTACAAGCATGCGCTGCTTGTTTGCCCATTAGTGCTGTGGCTGCACCCATTCCATAACTTAAAACATGCCAAAAGGGCTGAAAAATAGTGGGTTTAACTTTGTGTTCAATCATTAGTTGAGTGAACATTTTAAGGTGTTCTTCTTCCTGATTTGCCATTAATACTAAATCAGGGTCATCTCCTAAGATTTTTCGCATACCTTTGTAAATTTGGCGCGCACCAAGTTCGCCCGCATGATTTACCCGAAGGATTGATTTTATTTTTTTTGAGTCGTCCATTCACGTAGTGCCATAGTAATAGTTGCAAAAGTGAATGCTAAACATGTCCACCAACTGGCTGGAATTCCGAATAGATACCAATTAATTTTGTCACATCTCGAAACTTTTTGATTTTTCATTTGTGATGAAAGAGACTTCAATATCTCAGTAGGGTCAGTGGAAGTGAGTTCAACCTTGCCAATGCATGACTGAGGCATTGCCCACCATTTTTGTTCGACACCTATATGAAACCCGCACAAAATAACGCCTCCAAATGCTATAACACAGAGAAGTGCAGTAAAGAGCTTTTTATCATAACCTGAAATGACAATGCCAAATGACAACGTCAAAACGGTCATCATTATATATCGTTGATAATAACAAAGGCTGCAGGGCGCAATATCAAATAAATATTCAGCCATATAGCCAACGCACAAAAGGCTGAAAAAATATACCGCCACAAACCAGTAGAAGTATCTAGAATTTCTAAAAATTTCCTGTATCAACCTAAACACTTCACAATTATAAACCCAGCTACAATTATACCTATGACGGAAAAAAGCGCCAATGTTAAATATTTTTCAATGTATGGTTTTGCTATTGGACCAAAAAAATACAGGATTGCCGCCAACAAATAAAACCTAAAAGCTCTTGCTATTACTGAAGCCGCTAAAAATTGGAAAAGATCAAATCGTGCAACACCGCTTGCGATAGTGACAAGCTTAAAAGGAATTGGTGTAAGCCCTTTTAAAGCAATAATCCAAAACCCATATGTTTTAAAATCTGCTTGAAAACGTTCGAAAGCGCTATGCAAACTGTAAGTTTCAATGATCCATTGTCCTATTGTGGCATATAGATAATACCCAATTGCATAGCCTAACAAACCACCAACAACTGAACAAACTGTTGCACCAAAAGCTAATCGCCATGCAAGAAGGCGATTTGCCAAAATCATAGGGATAAGCATTAAATCAGGGGGTAAAGGAAAGAAGGAACTTTCTGCAAACGACACAGCATACATAATGTATTTAGCGCGTTTTGTTTCAGCTGCTTCAAGACACCAATCATACATGCGTCGCAAAAGGTTTGGTTGTTTGCTCACAAGAGTGCTCATTACTTTTTACAAAAGATTTCAACTATAGACTTTTATACCACAACAAATCACACTTGCACGTATTCAATTAGGAGGTTTTTATGTGCGGAATTATAGGTATTTTATCCTGCAATCCGGTGGCAGAGCGTTTAATAGATGGGTTGTCCAGGTTAGAATATCGTGGTTATGATTCTGCTGGCATAGCAACTATTTATGAACATGCAATTGCCAAGCGACGATCTGAAGGAAAACTTCAATCACTAAAAGACCTTTTGCAGCGAGACCCTATAGATGGAACTGTTGGCATTGGGCATACTCGCTGGGCAACTCATGGATCACCCACTCATCATAATGCGCACCCCCATGCAACTGATCGAGTGGCTGTTGTGCACAATGGCATTATTGAAAACTATCAACTTTTAAAGGATAACCTAACAAAGAATGGGGTTATTTTTAAAAGTGAGACCGACACAGAAGTTGTAGTTCATTTAATTGATCAAGCTTTGCAATTGGGAAAAACACCCGAAATTGCTGTTAAAGAAACACTTTCAAAGCTTCATGGAGCATTTGCATTAGCTATCATATTTTCGGATAATCCCGATTTGTTGATTGGTGCGCGCCGCGGAAGCCCGTTGGTACTAGGAATTAATGACGATGAATTATTTTTAGGATCAGATGCGTGGGCTTTAGCGCCTTGGACTCAAAAAATTTGCTACTTAGAAGAGGGCGATGTTGTCATTATGCAGCGTCGTGGCGGCTTTAATTACACTATTTTTAATGAAGATGGGCAAGCGGTTGTTCGTTCTGTCAAACATCTTAATCTGGCAACAGGAGCGGCCAGTAAGGGTGGATATAGCCATTTCATGTTAAAGGAAATTTTTGAGCAGTCTCAAACGTTGAGTGATACATTTTTATCATTAATTGATGAGCAGACACTTGAAAGTCGCATTAGTTTGCCTATTGATTTTTCAGGTCAACATTCTCGTGTTCGATTAATTGCCTGCGGATCATCTTATTATGCGTCGTTGACAGCAAAGTATTGGTTTGAAAAATATGCCCACATTTTATGCGATGTCGATTTAGCTTCTGAATTTCGTTATCGTGATCCGGTTTTAAACAAAGATGATATATGCATATTCGTTTCTCAATCAGGGGAAACCAGTGACACTTTGGCAGCGCTAAATCTTGCAAAAAACAAGGGATGCATAACTTTGGCAATTGTTAACGTGCCTGAAAGTTCTATGACAAGAGCGGCAGATCACCATATTTTAACGTTGGCAGGTCCGGAAATTGGCGTGGCATCAACAAAAGCATTTACAGCACAAATGGCAGTGCTTTGCATGCTGGCATTGCAGACCGCTGGACAACGAAAATCAATTAGTACTTCTGATTTATCAATGCATTTTCGTGAGTTACTGCATGTTCCAAAACTTGCAGCTCAAGTTCTGCAAGATGTCTCTTTTTTTGATGAGCTGGGTTTAAGGCTTTCGCAAACACGTGATGTTTTGTTTATCGGTCGTGGTACAAATTACCCTGTTGCCTTAGAAGGTGCTCTGAAACTAAAAGAGATATCATATATTCATGCTGAAGCTTATGCAGCAGGTGAATTAAAACATGGACCAATAGCGTTGGTGGATAGATTAACGCCGTTAATAGCTATTGCTCCCAATGATATGTGGTTTGAAAAAACAGCATCAAATATTCAAGAAGTTGCTACAAGAGGTGCACCTATTATTGTGCTAACGGATGATATTACGTTTACAGTTAACTGCCCTGAATTTCATAAGGTGCTGCTTCCAAAAACAACACCTATAAACGCTTGTTTTATCTACACAATCGCTGCTCAGTGCATTGCCTATTATACAGCTTTGCATAAAGGGACGGACGTTGATCAGCCACGCAATCTAGCAAAATCAGTAACGGTAGAATAAGCGCGGCTAAGCGCTTTTCTTTCGTTGATCAAACAGTTGCCAGATTCCTTCATCGCCATGCCATTCACCTTTGGTTGCAGCTTTTGAATATTCGGTTGCACGTGTTTCAAAAAAATTTGCGTGCTCAACCCCGTTTAAAATAGATGTTAACCAGGGTAGGGGGTGCGGTTTACACTGAGAATATTCGCCGGAATTTTCTACAAAGTATCCATATACTGGCCGAAGCTTTAGTTGTGTTAATCGCCAGTCACAAATATAGCGAATATATTGCTTAATATCATTTGCTGTCATGCCTTGAACTTCACCAACTTCAAAAGCCAATTCAACAAATTTATCTTCTAAAGAAACCATAGTTTTTCCCACTTCAATAATGTCAGACTCAACTGATTTAGTGACAGCTCCAGTTTGTAATGCCCATTCATGATAAAGCATTATAACGCTTTCGCAGTGTAAGCTTTCGTCACGTACAGACCAGGAAACAATCTGTCCCATACCTTTCATTTTATTAAAACGTGGAAAATTCATAAGCATTGCAAAACTTGCAAACAAAGACATGCCTTCGGT
>CAMDPB010000086.1 GCA_945903885.1 Candidatus Finniella inopinata | reverse complement strand
AACATGAGTGTTGAAAATGCAGAAAAATTCTTGTTTGAACAACTCTCTGTATTTTTGAAAAAAGGGTTGATGGAAACTGATTTTAATAATGCAAAACAAGAGAAATTAAACATTTTTGCTTTTGCAATGGACGGAGAAGCATTTTTATTGGCGCTAACAAATATTGTTCTTAATGATTTCCCATTAGAGGCTGTAGCTAAATATGAAGATATTCTGAAAGGTATAACCGTGCAGCAAGCTCATGAAATGTTACATCTTATTCTTGCTAAGCCTCCCTTGGTTATTGCACGCAATTATCCAAAAGGGAAAATGCCAAAACGCAATTATCACAAGGTTTTAGGTCAATCATGCTGCAATACACTTTAAATTTTTCAAAACAACCAACCAGCATACCAGTGGGATTTGCTGAATCTGTTATGCGCTTGCCGCTATGTGAATATCTTGAATCTGATTTTTCTTCAAATCAATACCAAGAAGCTGTCCAGAAGCTGAAAAAATTCACACATATCATTCATCTAGGCACAGGTGGCTCAAGCCTAGGTCCACAAGCTTTGTATGCAATAGCCGATGAACCATCCAAGACATTTCTGTTTTTCGATAATATTGACCCTGACGGAATAACCAATCGCTTAAAAAATATTGATTTTAGCAAAGCCGGAATTTTGGTTGCATCAAAGTCGGGTAATACTGCCGAAACCTTGGTGCAATTGGCAACTTTTAAAAAGATCTATAATGATATTGGCCTCAATATAAATGATCATCTTGTTATTATTACGCAGACCGATGGTAACGCTCTGCACACCTTTGCAAAAAAAAACAGTATTGTAACGGTGCCGCATCATAATCAAATTGGTGGACGCTTTGCCGTATTTGCTGAGGTTGGCATGTTATCAGGAATACTTATGGGCCTTGATATGGAGGCTTTTCGAAAAGGTGCACAAATAGCTTTAACAGCATTCAAAACTGCTCCGACTACACATCCCTCAATAGAATCAGCATGCTTTTTAGCAAAGTCCAAATCTCACCCAGTTATGTTTCCGTATGCCGATAAACTGAAATTGTTTAGCGCATGGTTCGTTCAGTTATGGGGGGAAAGCTTAGGCAAGAAAAATAAATCTGGTGAACGTTTCGGATCAACTCCTATTCAAGCTTTAGGTGCAACTGATCAGCACTCACAACTTCAGCTTTACCTTGGTGGTCCGAAGGATAAATTTTTTACATTTTTAGAGGTTAGTGAAAAAGCAGATTTAGAAGTTGCTGATTTAGAGATTGATCACCCAGCGTATGCACCTCTTCGAAAACATGGTTTTAAAGATTTATTAAAAGCCGAACTTCGTGCAACTTACGAAACATTGCGTGGACACGAACTACCAATTCGCTTAATTACATTACCTGCAATCAATGCTTATTATTTAGGCCAGTTAATGTTTAATACAGTATTGGAAACTTTGGCAGTTGCAAGCATTTGGGATTTAAATCCATTTGATCAGCCAGCGGTTGAAGAAGGTAAAATCTTAGCGTTGAAGTTTTTAAATGATAAAAAATAAGAAAAAATTAGTGATTATCAAGTGGTTGATGCTATTAATTCTAATAATTTCCCTTTTTAAAATCTTCAACATTTGCAAGCACAAAAGTTTTCTAATGAAAGAAAATAATCAAATTCTCATGCAAGAAGGTGATAATCAGTGCCGTCATGCTCCTTGCTCAACATTCAAAATTGCGATTAGTTTAATGGGCTATAATGAGGGTATTCTTGAAGATGAGAATTTTCCAGAGTTCCCATTTAAAACAGGTTACGTTGATTTGCTTGAAGTTTGGAAACAGCCCCATAATCCAAAAACCTGGATGAAAAATTCATGCATTTGGTATTCTCAAATAATAACTCAAAAACTTGGAATGGAAAAATTCCAAAATTACCTAAAGAGCTTTAATTATGGTAACCAAGATGCTTCAGGCGATAAGGGTAAAAATAATGGGCTTACAAATTCCTGGTTGTCTAGTTCGTTAGAAATTTCTGCTGAAGAGCAAATTGCATTTTTACAAAAGCTGCTTAATAATGAGTTTCCGGTCAGTCAAAAATCTCACGATATTACAAAAAGTCTCTTATTTCTTGAAGTGCTTGACGGTGGCTGGAAGCTTTATGGAAAAACAGGTGGTGGTTATCAACTCAATCGAGATGGCTCGCGAAATGAGGATCGACAAATCGGCTGGTTTGTAGGATGGATTACAAAGGGTAGTCGTACAATTATCTTTGCATGTTACATTGAAGATAAAGAGAAAATAGAAGGTTCGGCAGGTAAACGAGCTAAAGAAGAAGCTAAAGAAAAAATAGTGCAATGGATTAAGGCTAGATTAAATGATGAAATAACAGGACTGGCCACTTCGGCCAAGCCGGAGGGGCACTAAGCTTAACAACATATGAATACTCAAAAAATATCCTTTCAAGAAATAATCTTACGTTTGCAGCAATATTGGGCAAATTACGGTTGCGTTATTTTGCAACCATATGATTTGGAAGTAGGGGCGGGTACATCCCATCCTGCAACGCTAATTCGTGCCCTTGGCCCCAAATCATGGAACACAGCATATGTTCAACCGTGCCGCAGACCCAATGATGGCAGATATGGTGAGAATCCAAATCGCACGCAGTTGTATTATCAGTTTCAGGTTTTGCTAAAACCTTGCCCTGCAAACCCACAAGAATTATATCTTGAAAGCCTGAAAGCTATTGGTCTTGATTTAAGCCGCCACGATATTCGCTTTGTCGAAGATGACTGGGAAAACCCATCATTAGGTGCAGCAGGTCTTGGTTGGGAAGTCTGGTGCGATGGTATGGAAATCACTCAATATACGTATTTCCAACAAGTTGGTGGTATTGCTTGTGACCCTGTGCCGGTTGAATTAACCTATGGTTTAGAACGCGTTGCTACTATTATCCAGAATGTTGAAAGCAATTTTGATATTAACTGGAATGGTAAATCAGGTGATGAATGCCTTACTTATCGTGATGTTTTTTTAAGATCAGAACAAGAATTTTCTGCTTATAATTTTGATCACGCAGATGTTGATATATTGCTACGTCATTTTAACGATGCTGAAGCCGAATGCTTGAAATTGCTTGAGCTCAAATTGGTTTTGCCTGCTTATGAACAGTGCCTAAAAGCCAATCATTTGTTTAATATGTTAAATGCCCGAGGCGTTATTAGCGTTACCGAACGAGCAGCCTATATGGGGCGCGTTCGTCATTTGGCAAAATCAGCCTGCGAAACCTGGATAGGTTAATTATGGAATTATGTACTGAAATTTTTATGGAAGAAATTCCAGCTCGCATGCAACGTCAGGCAAAGATTGATTTTTTGCAGTTATTTGTAAATGAATTCGAAAGCCTAAAACTAAATTGCAGTACCCCTGAAGTTTTTGTTGGTCCTAGGCGTTTGGCTCTTCATGTTGCAAGTATTGCAGCTGCTTCAGAAACTATTTTAGAAGAAAAACGTGGGCCTAAAATTGGTGCGCCCGATGCTGCATTGCAGGGGTTTTTAAAATCATCAGGGCTTTCTGAAAACGAACTCACTCAAGAAAATGGCTATTGGTTTGCAAAAATTAATATTCCAGGGAAACCGTTACAAGAATTATTACCCAGTATACTAGACAAAGTTTTGCGCAACATGCCTTGGCCTACATCAATGCGATGGCCTGGCGCCAGCCATACGTGGGTTCGTCCCATTCGCAATATTTGTTGTGTATTAGGTGGAAACCCTGTGGTTTTTGATGTTCCAACAGCAGGTCTTAAAACAAACAACCATACATTTGGTCATCGGTTTTTAAACCCCGCCCAAATAACTGTTACAAGCTTTGCTCAGTATCGAAAAAGTCTTGCTGAAGCAAACGTGATGCTTGATTTTCAAGAACGACGCAGTGTCATTGAAGCGGAACTTCACAAAATTTGCCAAGCAAGTCAGTTAACAGTTGTCGTTGATGAAACGTTGCTAGATGAGGTCACAGGTCTTGTTGAATACCCTTTTGTAGGCCTTGGAAATATTGACGCTAAGTTTATGCATCTTCCGGGTGCGGTGCTTAGCACATCAATGCGTGTACACCAAAAATACTTCACAATTTTAAATTCCAAAGGTGATTACGCACCATTTTTTGGATTTGTAGCAAATGTACCAATCAATGCAGACTGCATGACAGCAGGGTATGAACGCGTACTTCGTGCTCGTCTAAGTGATGCTGCATTCTTTTATGAACAAGACCTTAAAATACCATTTGAAGCTAGGTTAGATAATTTAAAAAATATTATTTTTCATGCTGACTTAGGGTCGGTTTATCAAAAGGTTCAACGTTTAGAATTCTGTGCGCCAAATCCTTCCGTGCAACAGGCGGCACGTTTGTGCAAGTCTGATTTGCTTACAAATATGGTAGGTGAATTTCCCGATCTACAGGGAATCATGGGCGAAATTTACGCCAAGGTCCAAGGAACACCTTCAGAAATTGCTGCGGCTTTAAAGGGATACTATCAACCTCAAGGCGCCAACGATGCATGCCCAAATGATGACATAAGTTGGACTCTATCCCTTTTAGATAAAGTTGATAATTTAATTGGATTTTTTGGCATTGGTATGAAGCCATCAGGGTCAAAAGATCCCTATGGCCTGCGCCGCAGCGCCCTAGGCATTATTAGGTTGATGTTACACAAAAATGGATCAAACTCTTTACGTGGATGGTTAGAAAAGTCTCTTCAGTCTTACCAACAGCAGGGTGTTACTCTAAAGTCTGATGTGGTTGAAGCTGTTACCGTATTTATTACCGAGCGTTTGTCTGCATTTTTAAAAGCTGAAATGCCAGCTGATCATGTCTATGCTGTTTTAGACAAACCATTAGAAGATGTTTGGTCTACAGTTGAACGCGCCAGAGCTTTGAAAGATCTTTTGCAAAACGAAGTAGGTGCTTCTCTTCTTAGTGCTTACCGCCGGGTTGTTGGTATTTTAAAAGGAATACAAGTTGGCGAAGTTAATCAACAGCTTTTCGTGGCAGATGTTGAGCGCACTCTATGCAGTGCTTTGGTGCAAGCTGCTCCAAAAATTGATGAACACCTTAAAATTTTTGCTTTTAAGGAAGCAATGACACTAATTGCTAATTTGAAACCAGTTATTGATAACTTTTTTGACCACGTTAAAGTCATGGACGACGATTTACAGATTCAGCAGAATCGCTTAAATCTATTAGGAATGCTACAATCAACGTTAAATACTTTTGCAAATTTTTCCAAGCTGGAGGGCTAAAATGAAATCACACAATTGGTTATGGATTTTAGCTATTTTTTTAGTTGGCTGTTATCCGACTATAGATCATAGAGGATTCAACCCAGAACAAATTGAGTTTGATAAAATTCAAATAGATGTCAGCACAAAAGAAACAGTACAAGATGTTCTTGGAAGCCCATCAACCACATCTTTATTCCCAGTTGAAGGAAAAAACTGGACCAGCTGGTATTATGTTTACCGCAAAACCGAAACAACTTCATTTTTCACTCCCAAAGTTGTGGATCAGTTAGTTGTTAA
>CAMDPB010000085.1 GCA_945903885.1 Candidatus Finniella inopinata | reverse complement strand
CCTTCTCCACCCTCAAAAGTAATAAACATATTTTCTCCGTACTATAAACTGTATAGGTTTTGCCGATAATTTTCTAGAAGATTGAAAGTGTTGCCAACAAAGATTCAGCATAAAGATGATAAATTAAAATCTCTCATTAACTTTCTCTTAGTAATTTGCATGGCACAGTTGAATTGTACACAACAATCAACGAGGGCCGCATGCTGCAATTTATCGCTATTTTAGGAATTTCAACACTTTTATCAGTGGCAGCGTACAAAATTCAGCATGAAGAAATAAAAGAAACTAAAGGTTTGCTTCTAGGCTCAGATATTGCAACAGTAGAATTAACCCAAATAAATTACTTACTCGTTGACTGAGGTGTTTGAGGTAATGGTGGAGTAACCTTTACCAAGGTAATTTGATTACGTTGACGCCTCAAAATTTCAAATCGAAACCCTCGCCAATTGAATATTTGACCAACCGTTGGTAGCACACGAAATTGAGTAATTAAAAGCCCAGCAATCGTTGCTGCAGCATCATCAGGTAACTCCCAATCAAATTGACGATTCAAATCACGAATTGTAACATTACCATAGATAACAAAACTGCCATCTGGCTGAGGGCGAACACCGCGCACGTTAACGTCGTGCTCATCAGCAATGTCTCCTACAATTTCTTCCAAAACGTCTTCAAGAGTTACAATTCCCATAAGCGCGCCATATTCATCAACAACTAATGCGAAATGTTCGCGTCGCTGACGAAAGGCATGAAGCTGCTCTAAAAGATCAGTACTCTCTGGGGTGAACCAAGGTTTATGAGCAATATCAACAATATTTAAATCATCCAGTAACCCAGAATGAGCACGCACAGCGCGCAATAATGCTTTGGTATTAATAACGCCGACTATATTATCAGAATTTCCTTGCCACAACGGTAATCGTGTAAAAGGACAAGCCAAAACTTGATCAACAATTTCTGTGGGTGAATCATCTGCATTGACCATGGTAACATTTTGACGGTGCACCATAATTTCAGAAACCTGCACTGTGCCCAAATCCAAAATACTTTTTAACATAGCTTTTTCGTGGGGCGTATCTTGTCCAGGACCGTCGTGCATATCAATGGCACCCCGAAGTTCTTCCATACTTGCATGCTGATCTTCAGGCTTTACTTTAAATCCGAATGCTCTTAATAAAGCAGTGACAAAATATGATAAAGCCTTATTAATTGGCAAAAATAAATTGTAAAAAAAGCGAATTCCAGGTGCTGCAAACATTAAAAAACGAATAGTATCCTGAATGGCTAATGTTTTAGGAAGCATTTCAGCAAAAACTAATACAATAGTTCCTGTCACAATGGATGCTCCAACAGCTGCAATGGTTGAGTTTTCCCCCATGAGGTCAAACGATAAACTAGCTAAAACAGAGGCAATAGCAGCATTTAATAGCGTGTTGTATGCTAAAACAGCGCTGACAACCATACTAAGATGTTGCTGCAAATCACGAATAATTTTTGCTGACTTATTACCTGCTTTTGCAAGTTGATGCAGCTTAGGACGAGAAGCAAAAGTGATTGCAGTTTCTGATGCGGAAAAAAAAGAAGATGCTAAGAGTAGAACAAAGAAAAGAACAAAAAGTGTGATCATTTTAGTGACTACCTATAGCTGCTGGGAGCTCTTCATCGCTATGAGCATAACGAATTTTAGTATGTTCTAGAGATTGTCCATTGTTCTTTAATGACTCATCAGACCTTGGAATACGCTTCGCCGGACGATCACCACATAAGGTGCCCCACAAATTATCTGTGCGCTGCTCTCTACAGTATATTTCAAGTGGCTCAGGCTGATTACTATTCATGATTGTTAAAAGTTTTTGTAAAACTTCCATATAATGAGCTATTTGATTTAAAATTTCTTCTTTTTTAGCATCTTGTTCATCACAAGAATCTTGTTGGTCCAAACCTTCTAGTAATTTTTTTGCGTCATCCACATATGTATCAAATAAAATACCCAATGAAGGAACATTTTTTTTTGATTTTTTTTTCTGCACCAGATCTTCTAAATGTTGCTGGCTCTGAAGAACATACGCTTCGGGTTTTGAAGCAGGTACATGGCCATAAACCATAGCTAGCATCACAACAACACATGATATTGTTTTGAAAAACATGCCCTTCTCCTACTCTAAAGGGTTGCTTTAGCTATACAGATTTTAAAACGTAATAGTTCGGATACTTTGCCCGAATAAAATCGCTCATTGCCTGAATAACACGATCAACCGTAGCATTAGTTGGCTCATCTAACGTTTGAACATGAACATCAGCTTCTTCAAATATTGGATAACGTTCCGCAATTAATTTGTCCAAGACTTCTCTGTGATTTGAGTCGGTAAACATAGGGCGATCAGTACGTCTTGAAACTCTTGCGACCAATGTTTCTACATCTGCCTTTAGCCAAACAGAAATTGCTTTTTCCTTAACGATTTTTCTTGTCAAATCATAAGTAAAAGAACCACCACCTGTTGCTAATACATGTGTGGGCTGATCAAGCAAACGCTTAATAACTCTTTGCTCACCATCAAGAAAAGATTGCTCGCCAAAAATTTCATAAATTTCTTTGATAGGGTAACCAGCAGCCTGTTCAACTTCAATGTCTGAATCAAAAAAAGATAGCTCTAACCTGTTTGCAAGACGCTTACCTATACTTGTTTTTCCACTACCCATTAACCCAACTAAAACAATTGTTTTTGGGGGCATAAAGCTCACCGTTATATGTGAGCGATTGGCTTGACTGAAATCGTCTCTCATGAACCTACTATAACCATCATTTCTAAGTTAAATACAATATCTGAAACCTATAAGGCTTCCGAACACTATACCCAAAGCACACCTAAGATACAAGTATTTCTCGCTTACCTTGGTGATTAGGGGCGCTTACAATACCTTGTTTTTCCATCTGCTCAACAATGCGTGCAGCCTTATTATACCCTATTTGAAAGTGACGCTGAATAAAACTTGTTGAGATTTTATTTTCCCGCTTAATCAATTCTACTGCTTGGGAAAACATAGAATCACCCGCATCCGCTACCTCACCAGACATAGAAAACATATCTTCGGTGTCAGTTGTAACATCATCAACATAGGTTGGCTCGCCCTGTTCTTTCAAAAAGGCAACCACTGATTCAACCTCAGTATCTTTCATGAATGGTCCATGGACACGGATAACACGTCCTGCACCACTCATATACAGCATATCACCCTGTCCCAAAAGCTGTTCTGCCCCTTGCTCACCCAAAATTGTCCGACTATCAATTTTAGAAGTAACCTGGAAACTAATTCGGGTTGGGAAGTTAGCTTTTATAGTGCCAGTAATTACATCAACTGATGGGCGCTGTGTTGCCATAATTAAATGAAGCCCTGCAGCACGAGCCATTTGTGCCAATCGCTGAACAGCTGATTCAACTTCCTTACCTGCAACGATCATCAAATCAGCCATCTCATCAATAACGACAATTATGTAAGGCAGAGGTTTTAAATCAAGAACCTGATTTTCGAAAATTGCTTGGCCTGTATCAGGATCAAAACCGGTTTGAACTCGCCTTGCAATAATTTCCCCTTTTACTTTTGCTTCTTTCAGCCGCGTATTGTAGCCCTCAATGTTCCTCACCCCAAGCCTTGCCATATTGCGATAGCGTGTTTCCATTTCCTTAACTGCCCACTTCAAAGCTACGATTGCTTTTTTAGGCTCTGTAACCACGGGCGTTAGTAAATGTGGAATATCGTTATAAACAGAAAGTTCTAACATTTTAGGGTCAATCATAATAAAGCGACACTCATCAGGAGACAGTCTAAATAAGATAGATAAAATCATCGCGTTAACAGAAACTGATTTACCCGATCCAGTCGTTCCTGCCACTAAAAGATGGGGCATTTTTGCTAAGTCAACAATAACAGGAACACCCACTATATCCTGCCCCAAAACCAATGGCAGTAAAGCTGTTGTATTTTTAAATTCATTTTGCAGCAGCAGATCACGCATATACACAGTTTGTCGCTTATGATTAGGCAACTCTATTCCAATAACATTCTGCCCTGGAACAGTAGCAATACGAGCAGAAATAGCACTCATAGACCTTGCTATATCATCGGCCAAACCAATAACCCTAGCCGTTTTAATTCCCGCTGCAGGCTTGAGCTCATACATAGTAACAACAGGTCCCGAGCGAATACTTGTAATTTCTCCGTTAATACCAAATTCCTGCAATACTTCCATAAGCAATGTTGCTTGTTGCTGTAGTTCTTGAGAATCAACTACAAGTTTGCGCTGCTGTGTATCATCAAGTAATTCAACGGGAGGATAGACATAACCATCTTCCCGAGCAGATGTTGTTTTATGAAGCTTCTTAATAAAGTCTTGTGGCCTTTTTTTATTTACATCGCCCTGCTCTTGCACAACATTTTCAATATCGCCACGCTCTTCTGGTAAAAATTCATTAGCATCGTCAATTGAAATCTCCACACTTGACTCACGGCCTTCTTTTTTACTTGCCCTCAAAAAAGTGGGGCGTTGGAATATATACTCATTTGGTGCTGTAAACACGCTTCTAATCCAGCTTCCACTGGTTTTGAAAAACACGTTTATGCTTTTAACATGCTCTTCCGTAATACCTAATCCAAAAATAGTACAAAAAAAGCCACAAAGCCCCATTACAAACACAAACTCTCCGATCCACTCCTTCATTTGATAGGTATCAAAAAGACTTTCTAAACTTTTTAGAGCAACCAATCCCAGCGCACCACCTAAAGGCTTACCACCACTAGTCCAAAAAATCTGATAATATGTAAAAGTAATAAGTAATTGCAAAATTCCCAAAGCTAGAAGAATAAAGGAATTAGAAAGAGGACGGTTAAAATAGCTCATCGCCGCACGAAAAGCGCATAAAGCTAAAATAAAGGGAATAGCATAGGCAAAAATTCCAAAAAACTGACAACACGTATCAGCAAAATACGCACCACCCCATCCCAACAAATTTTTAGTCAGTTGAGGCGTAGAAGCATTAACAGAATTATCAAAGACCGAATGAGTTTTAATTGCTAAAAATGACAACACTGCAGCTGCTGACATAATAAAAATATACAAATCCTTTAGGCTTAAAAACAATCCATTGACAAAACTTTGGGGAAATATACGCATAACAAATAAGATTCAAATAATCATTATCTTAGCACAACGAAATTTAAGTTTACATTTTGAAATTAAAAATTATTTCGGCGCCGAAGATGAATTATTCGTTGAATTACCTGCCTCATCTGTTTTTTTGACAATATCATCTAGTAAACTTTTCTTTTTTTTCTTGGTGTTGCCAGATTCAGCAGGATCAGTTGATGTAGTGGGGTTGTTGGTATCTCCTGCTGCACCGCCAGAATCTCCGCCATCTGAAGCAGCATCTGCACTCGAAGTGTCTCCGCCTGCTGCATCACCTGAGGAACTATCCGCAGAATCACCACCACTCGCTGCGCTATCACTTGCTGCACCGCCAGAATCTCCGCCATCTGAAGCAGCATCTGCACTCGAAGTGTCTCCGCCTGCTGCATCACCTGAGGAACTATCCGCAGAATCACCACTACTCGCTGCACTATCTCCTGCTG
>CAMDPB010000084.1 GCA_945903885.1 Candidatus Finniella inopinata | reverse complement strand
GCTTTGTTATCATGCACAAATTTGTAAAGCACGATCAGCGCGCAAATGCCAGGAATTATGGAGCACCAGAATACAATCCGGTAGCTTTCAGTTAATGCGTATAGTCCCGAAGCTAAAGCACCACCAACCACAAGCCCTGTTGTTTCCATAGTATAACGCATGCCATATGAAGTTCCTTGGCGTGATTTTGGGCTAATGTCGGCAATTAATGCATCAGACGGTGCTGACCTAACGCCCTTGCTAATACGGTCAAGTGCTCGCGCCCAAAAGATAGACCAAACACCCGAAGACAATGCAAATAATGGCTTTACCAGTATGGTGCCAATGGTGCCGGTAATAATAAGGGAACGTCTGGTTTTGAAAACGTCGCTAAGAACGCCTGAAAAAACCTTACTCATAAACGCCATGAATATGGCGATTCCTTCAATGAATCCTAAAGTTGTTTTAGAAACATGAAGTTCTTCAGTTAAAAAAAATGGAAGCAGAGAAAACACCATTAAAGATGCCATGCTCCACAAAAATGTAACCCAGCATATGGCCCATAGAGCTTTTTTTTCTTCACAAGGGAGAGTTTGCAACTACTGCCTCAGCACTTAATTTATCCATATCATAAGGGATTTGTTGATGTTTGGCAAAATATCATCTGTCCCTGCATGTGTGTTTTATAAGAAAGCAGCAGACGCAGAGCTTGTGCGAGATCTTGATGGGGTGGAAAATTTGTATGGCTCTAGGCAAGTTAAAAATAGCTGAAAACACTCTGTAGTAACAGAATGAATAGCATCAAGCTCTTCGGCATCTGCTTTTTCTTCTGTGCTTTTTTTAAGAATAAAGGCCTTCTGTGCAGTAATTTCTATATCTTTTAAATCTAAATTGTCTGTTGCTGATTCAAGTATATCGATAAAACTAAGCTCAGTAACCTTACTAGCTGTTTTATCATACCTATCAAACAGTTCGGTAATCACAGTCTCGTAAGATTTCAATCGCTCATCTCTTTCTGTCTCAAATGTTGCTAACCAACCAATAATTTTTGAAGTTGAAAAAACATGGCTAGTTGATCTGATGAGTGTGCGTATTTCATTCAAGAAAGAAGGGTCACTATAACATGCACTTTTTAGTATAGAAGAAAACTCTGTTTCTAATTTTTTTTCATCTTTGGGTTTTGATGCGGCAACTCTTGTTTTAAAGGGGGGGATGAAATCTCTGTAAAAAGACAATTCATAAGCTATGTATATGGGTTTTGTTTTTGGAGGTGCCAATACAGATGATGACGATGCAGTTCTTAATCCTGCAGAGGCAGGGCTTCCTGGGTCGGCAACTTCTGTGGGGGGGGTTGCTGTCGCTTCTAAATACCCAATCAATAATCCGCTTAACACCACAATTATATTTTTCATTCACCCTATCTCTAATTTATAAGCTTGGCGTTTCTTTACGCGTTGCTATCAAAATATTGGTCGGAACTTTCTTACAACCATAACCAAAACAAATATCCAAAACAGGTTTTTTTAACTCTTCACTGTATTTTCTGAAATCTTGTTGTTCAAATCCACCTGGGAATTTATATGGCATTAAATATTGGCCGTGCAGGTCTAAACTAAAACGATCTTTCAAATAATCATAGGGGATACCGGTGCTATCTTGTACGAAAGTTTTTGCATTTTCCAGCATGAAATTTCTAAACATTGAAAATGGTTTTTGGTGTGGTAAGTATGATGCGGCCTTAAAAAGAACAACATCAAATGGTTTCAAGGTTTCTAAGAATTGAATGTTTATCTGTGCATTATTAAGCCCACCCTTATAGTAGCGAATTGTGCGTGCTTTACCATTGTAGGTAAATTTTATCTGCACAGCATTTTCTCTTCCATCAATTGGTTGAACAGTAATGTTCGTAGCTTCAAGATTTTCAAGCTGTTTTAAGATAAGGTCAGCTACATTTCGAAGTCCTGCTGCCATATCGATTGTTCTGAAAAAACTACTTCTATATAGCGATGATAAATTATTTAGCGCATCCTTATCCAGCTCAACGGTTGCATCTACAGGTTTTACTGGTTCAAGACCCATTAAAGTTAATACTTCAAAATTAGGAAACATCAAAAGTGGATACGTAATATCAGGCCCACCAAAGGGATAAAATACATGTAATCCAACATTTTGGAGATACTTATTTCCAAAATCAATTAAATACTGCTGTTGCTTATCTTTGAATCTCTCAAACAGCGGCCCTGCAAAAACAGTATTGGTAACTCCTCCAAAAAAATATACCCATAATAAAAAATACTTCATTTTCATAAAAATTATTTCTAAATTTCCCTTAGTTTATTTTAACCTTTAAAGAGTTAAAAACTTTTTAACAAGAACGGATAATTTTGTAAAATCATCTCGAACCGTTGTTTACAAGCGTTCTTGAACTTATCGCAAATTTATGGCTTATTTGCAATCACAGGAGAGGTGCCAGAGTGGTTGAATGGGACGGTCTCGAAAACCGTTGTGCGCTCAGGCGTTCCGTGGGTTCGAATCCCACTCTCTCCGCCAGTTCGTTGTTAGTCTAAGCCACATTCAGTATATTCACTCAATAAAATTCCCAATTTTTTTGCCAGTCGTGCTATATTTAGGGCACTTTTAATAGATAGCTTTGAAAATGTCATCTTTGAATCAGGTCATTACACTTGGTTGTCGTTTGAACACTTATGAATCAAAAGTAATTCAAGACTTAGCCTCTCAAGCGGGGGTTGCTAATACTGTGTTCATTAATACTTGCGCCGTTACAGCAGAAGCTGAACGCCAAGCACGTCAAACAATTCGCAAAATTCATCGTGCGAATCCTTCTACCCAAATTGTTGTAACGGGTTGTAGTGCTCAGATTAACCCATCTCAATACCAACAAATGCCAGAAGTTTCCAAGGTTATTGGCAATGAAGAGAAAATGCAGCTAAACACCTATATGAATCTCCACAGTGCAGACAAAGTTGTAGTTAGTGACATCATGGAAGTCAAAGAAACTGCTGCTCATTTGGTATCAGGGTTTGATGGAAAAGCACGAGCTTTTGTGCAAGTTCAAAATGGCTGTGATCACCGCTGCACCTTTTGTACCATTCCCTATGGTCGCGGAAATTCTAGAAGTGTTGCTATTGGTGAAATTGTCGCGCAAATTCGCAATCTTTTAGAAAATAGTTATCAAGAAATTGTCTTTACTGGCGTTGATATTACAGCTTATGGTGCTGATCTTCCAGGTCAGCCAACCCTTGGCCAAATGATTCGCCGCGTTCTGGCACTTATTCCTGAATTAAAACGTCTTCGCTTGTCTTCCCTTGATCCTGTAGAAATTGATGAAGACCTATGGCGACTAATAGGTGATGAACCAAAACTTATGCCCCATTTGCACCTTAGCTTGCAAGCTGGTGATAACATGATTTTAAAACGCATGAAGCGACGCCATTTGCGTGAAGATGCTATTGCCTTTAGTAACCGTGCAAAAATGCTGCGTCCAGACGTTGTCTTTGGAGCCGATTTAATTGCAGGTTTTCCAACAGAAACAAATGAAATGTTTGAAAATTCACGCCGTATTGTTGATGAGTGTGATTTAACCTATCTGCATGTATTTCCTTATTCACCTCGTCCGGGAACTCCTGCAGCACGCATGCCGCAGCTATCTGGTGGTATTATTAAGGAACGAGCGCGTCAACTTCGCGAGGAAGGTGATGTGGCACAAAAACGTACCTTTGGGCGGTTTATAGGTCAAATTGTAAATGTGTTGGTTGAAGAATCTGAAGATGGCATCATAAAAGGCAAAACAGATCACTTTGCTCCCATCCAAATTCCAGGATCTGCCAGCATTGCCTCGGTTATCCCCGTTAAAATTGTGGAAAATACTAATCAGCACCTTCTTGGACAACTACTGTGAGCATATGGCAAAAACTGAAATCTGGTCTATCGAAGACCTCTCAAAGCATAACTCAGGGAATTACTTCTGTATTTTCTCACAGAAAGCTAGATGAAGAAACCTTAGACGCTTTTGAAGAGATGCTCATTACAGCTGACCTAGGTGTAAAAACTGCTTCTGAACTTCGTGATCTGCTGAAGAAACAACGTATGCACCAAGAAATTTCAGAGTCAGAAATCAAGGAATGGTTGGCTACAGAAATTACCAAAATTCTAGAGCCGGTTGTTGTTCCTTTGTGCATTACCCACAAGCCACACGTTATTTTAATGATCGGGGTGAATGGGGCAGGGAAAACTACTACCATCGCTAAATTAAGCCAACAATGGATTGGCGAAGGTAAAAAAGTAATTTGGGCAGCTGGCGACACGTTTCGATCTGCGGCCGTTGAACAATTGCAAGTGTGGGGAAAACGTTTAGGTATAGATGTTTGTACTACAAAACCAGGTGGTGATGCCGCAGGCTTAGCGTTTGATGCATACCAAAAAGCAATTCAAAGCAATGCAGATGTTTTATGTATTGATACTGCTGGCAGATTACAAAATAAAAAACACTTAATGGATGAATTAGAAAAAATTGTTCGTGTGCTCAAAAAAGCAGAGTCATCTGCTCCGCATACAGTTTTACTGGTACTAGATGCTACAACCGGTAAAAATGCAATAGATCAAGTTAAAACTTTTCAAGAGCTTATAGGCATTAATGGTTTAGTTGTTACTAAGCTAGATGGCACCGCCAAAGGTGGTGTTGTTGTTGCATTATCAAAACAATTTGCCATTCCAATTATCGCACTTGGCGTTGGCGAGGGCGCTGACGACCTAAAACCCTTTAATGCCCAAGACTTCTCGAAAGCACTTGTCGGGGGATAAGTCAATGTACTCACTCTGTTGTTTCATTTTTTTTGCTGCTTCTAGCATAGTATATGCAATCAAATCAGGGTTGAAATTGAAGTCCTCTGATAGAGTTGCTCTTGTTACACAGTGCTTGTGGGTTTGACTCTTATCTAGTATTGCCCCTGAATCGTTAAGATATTGAACCAGTCTGATAGAATTATCATTTTTCATAATTATTCTCCCCGATCTAACCTTTTCTTGCATTACGTTAATCTATATAAAACGCTTTAGTGCTTATAGTTTTTTTACTTAAAAAGTCAATAGCTAGAGGTGTAATTTTTTTTGGACTGTCCCTTAGGTGAATACTCTACCTAAACGGACACTCATCAAAACCTCGCAGTTTTCTGGAATATAAGGTGCTGTGAATGAATCTATTTAATTATCTCAAACTCTACATGATAATGAGAATCATGAGGGAACCAGGCTTTCTGCGATGCAAAAGGAATGCTATTTAATTTTTGATGAAGATCAGTTTTTCTGAGCAACCTTAATAAAGCTGGGTCAAATATTACAATTTTTATTTTTAAAGAAAAAAGTTTACATGTTTCTTGTAAGGCTTTTAAATGTTCAATAATTGCTTCAAAATCTATCAAATACTGATCATGAACACCATTTTCATTAAACCTTACGTAGTATCCCCAACCATTCAGAGCCCACAACCACATAGTTGCTGGATTGTTTTCCTTTTTTACTGGAACCATAAAGTCAACATATAGGCCATTTTTATGGGTTTTATGAGGCCAAAAATTTCCACCGTTTTTCCATCCTGTTTCTCCATAAACGTAAATAATATTAGGTTGAG
>CAMDPB010000083.1 GCA_945903885.1 Candidatus Finniella inopinata | reverse complement strand
AATGATACCAGCTAATAAGATGATAAAAATGCGTGCCCTAGACACCACTGACCTTAATCATATGGCGGAACAGCTGCGTGATGGGCTTTGTCCTATGGTTACGATGGTGCATGAAAAAAATAGTTTCACTCTTTTGGTAAATCGTTTTTGTTGGAATCATGAAGATAAACATGAAGGAAAGCCTTTGCATTACCGTTCTCATGTCGGGCTACTTTTTCGCCACGTCCAAAGCGTACAGCGCAAGGGGTTTGAACAACATTCAGCGGAAGATCGTATCTTAAATTTGCTACATATTCATGTTAAGGAAACACCTAAAGACACCTGGGTGCATTTAGTATTTTCAAAAGACTACGAACTCCGCCTAAAAATTGAAAAACTGGAGGTCTACCTTAGTGACCTCCATGACCCTTGGCCAACTCGTTCAAAGCCAACCCATTTACATGAACATATAGCAGAAATGGTTGCTTAAAATATTGATCCTAAGCCGATTCATCCATTTCAGTAGATTGTTCTGGTAACAGTTTTTTTTGAAATTCAGTAATTTGACCGAAAAGTTTTGTTTCTGAATATCATAGGTCATTCATTGCTTTCCTTAGATTGCCTATCACTTCTAACGCTCTTTGTTCATCTCTACGGCTATATTGCATATAATTTTTAATATGATCAAAAGCTTTAGCAAAACTTGCTGGTTTTGCTGGGTGATCTACGGCATGAAAATCAGCAAGACTCAACAAGGCGTCATGATCATGATGAACGCTTCCTTCAAGCACATCGCTTGCCTCTTTAAACCATTTGCCAGCCACCTTCTTATCTGGACACACAGAAGCCTTTTCATAAAGCACGCTTGCGTAGTAATTACCACCCACTAAGCGGTCTCTGACATAAACTTGTTCAAAATAATAAAGAGAAGTTGGGGTTCCTTCAGGAAAAACAATGCCACTTCGATGACCATTATCAACGGTAACCCCTGCTCCCAAAAATGCATCTACATTTTCTGGTTCTAGCTCAAGGGCTTTCTTATAATGGCTGAGTACCGTAGCAGGAAATCGTTCAACATCAGTACATCGCGCAAGTGCCATGCATGCTCGCGCATTTGGAACCTCTGTAACAATTCTCCTCAAAGCACTCTTGTATTCATGCAGATTCAGCACGGGACTCGATGTTTGTCGATCAATTTCTAACATAACAGTTAGCAAAGGCCCATTTCCTCTTAGCGCCAATACTGAAGCTAAATTGAGAACTTCAGTTACCTTAGGAAAATATGCCTGTACTTCATCATCAGCGACCATAGCAGTGACATGAAAAATAGCGCTGATATTTTTATCTTCTTGTGCAAGCTTTAGCATGATTTCAAGTGCTTCACTTCTTGATTTTTGCAGATTAATCTTTGGAATGCCGTACCGATAAGCTAATCCAACTCTAACCCAAGCATTAGTGTCCCCACCACCTGTAAGAACTTCTCTTTCAGCTCTTTTAAATTCTCTTTCTGACATCTCATAAGAATGATTTTGAATTTCCACACCTCCTATGTTCGAATCAAGAGCAGCGAATTTAAAACCTGCACGATTATCAATGACAAAGTGACTTGCCGAAACTGAATCGGTTTCTTTAGCTCCCGCTCCCGCCTCTTCTGTAACAACTTCCATGCCAAAAAGCACCGAACTTGTATTTAAAGCTAGGCATAAAATAACTATCGACAATAAATCTTTTATTTTCATGAATTGTTAATTCCTATTTTTTTGAATTGTTTGTATATATTTTTTAAATAGGAATTAAATTTAAAGATTCAACCATTGCCTAAATATTTTTTTTTTGAAAATATTTCCCATAAGTCATAGTATAAAAAAAATTTTAACCAATCCTTAACTGTGTAGTCGCTAATATTAAGATGAAATGTACAATATGCATAAATTATGCGTTTATTTACCACAGGTGGTTGCGGCTTTATAGGGTCAAACTTTGTTCTTGATTGGATTAATGAAAAACAAAGGCCGTTAGTTAATGTTGACTGCCTTAACTATGCTGGGCAGCTTGCTAACTTGAATGAGATTGAAAACAATCCCTTATATACTTTCATGCATGGTAATATCAACAATCTATCCCTGGTTGCAAACACCTTGGCATTTCACACACCTGATTGTGTTATTCACTTTGCTGCTGAGTCCAATGCTACTGATGTTCCGCAAAAACCTGAGCGATTTCTAATTAATAATGTCATTGGGACTTTTAATTTACTTGAGGAAACCTTAGCCTATTGGAAAAATCTTCCAAAAAATGATCAAGAAACATTTAGATTTATTCATATTTCAACGGATGAAGTCCATGGATCGCTTGGCGACAATAATGGTGAAGCTGTTTTTTACCAACCAAACAGTCCATATGCAGCAAGTAAGGCAAGTGCGGACCACTTTGTAAGGGCGTATAATCACACTTATGGTCTTCCAACCATTACTATTCATACAGGAAATATTTATGGTCCCAGGCAGTACGGTAAAAAATTAATTCCAACCATTCTTCAGCAAGCTTTGGCAGGAAAACAGTTGGATGTGCACGGTAATGGGAAAAATGTGCGCGATTGGCTGTATGTTGGAGATGCAGTTGCCGCCATTGGCCTTATTGCAGAGCACGGAGTTCCAGGTGAGACATATCACATTGGTGCTGAACAAGAACGTTCGAATTTAAGCCTAATTAAAACGATGTGCCAAATTTTAGAAAAAAAGGTTGCACACCCTGGAATTCCTTCTTTTGAATCACTTATTCAATTAATTCAGGATGGGGTAAGTAATGAGATGCACTATAGTCCCAACAATGAAAAAATTAGCAGTGAACTAGGGTGGAATCCTGATACTTCATTAAACGAGGGATTGGATACAACAATCAGCTGGTATTTGCAACATTGGCCAACAGATTTAAGGGAAAAAATTTTGTGATTATGGCAACGGTGCTGGGCTATCTGCCAATGTTCTTAAATATGCTATTAGGTCTGCCCGTTCCTGAACGTTTGAAAGCCCTACAAACGACATTTTAGTGCCCTTAATATATTCTCGTGGCTTGTATAAATACGCATTAAGCGCTTCATAATCCCACTTACCGCCATGAGACTTCATAGCTTGGGAATAGACATAGTCTGCAGCATGAGCAATCATGCTCATAACAACGCCCCATAAATTCGGACCTGTTCTGTGTGGACCGTTCTTTTCAAAGGTATGACACTGTAAACATTTTTTGGCCGTTTTTTCTCCATTTGTAACATTAGCCGCAGCAAGTAAGGGTTCTATCGGTTCGAGTGATTTTTCTATTCCTTTGGAATCTGAAGAAATTTTAGCCCCTCCGTCAATACCCAGAATGTTCTTTTCCAAAAATACTGGATGCACCAAGCCTTCACCAATTAAATGAAAAACCTGCATACACAACAACGCCACCAAAATACTTGCAAATATTTTATTGAATTCCAGATTATTCATGCATAAAACTGCTCCATAGCAGTCACAATCTCGTTTTCAAAAGCTTTGGGTCTGGCATGTCCCATGCCTTCTATAATGGTAAGGGTAGAGTTGTAATGCGCTGCAGTTTTTCTAGCATGGGTTACAGGAAGCATAGGGTCAGCACTGCCGTGAATAACATGAACAGGGCAAGGCGCTTGAATGTTGTAATAAGTCATTGGGCCCTGCGCACATGCCATAACATGATTATGCATAATATTGGGCGGCACATCCTTATTGCGCCTTAAGTACGCCTTTTCAAGAATGGGGACCCACTCAGCTTCGTCAAACTGACTTTCCTTACCATTAAATAACTTAAGCACCTTAAGGCTTTTAAATAACCAGGAATCAAAATCAGATGGATCAATCGCCCCAATAGTTTTTAGACCATCTAGAACTTCTTTTTCAGGAGGCGGTAAATCATTGGCAGCTAAATTTCCAAGCATTGCTTTACTCATTGATGAAAAATCAATCGTACTCATGATAAGCGTTATACTTAATAAACGTTCTGGTTTTTGCTGCATGCAAAGTTGAGCCAAATACCCACCCATTGAGGTGCCAACTATATGCGCTTTTTGTATGTTGTAACCATCTAAAATACGGATAACATCATTACTTAAGTCCCGCAGGCCATAGGGTTTCGCCATATAATTAATATGCGATGATTGCCCCACATCACGGTGATCATAACGAATAACGAAGAAATTTTTAGAAAGTTGGTTGCAAAAGCTATCACTCCACATGATGCCCTGCCCTGCAACGCCCATAATCAATATAAGCGCTGGGTTCTTTGCATCACCAAAATTTTCAGTCCAAAAATTAAGCGATTCTGCTTGAATGATCTGTTCCACAGGTAGATCCCTAATCATTTGTCATAATGGATGTCAAAAGCGGTGACCAGGAACCATCTGTAGCACCTTTTTGTGTGGGAATGCGCCTGCGGTTTCTACCAGTCAAATCAATCATGTCAATTTGGCTTTTATCAAGAAGACTGCCTTGACGTGAATACATAATGTATCTGCCATTGGGCGACCAAGTCGGACTTTCAACCATGTACCCTTGGGCAATCAAACGCTCGCCGGTGCCATCAGGAGACATCACACCGATGTAGAAAGTGCCTTCTACCTGCTTAGTAAAGGCAATTAAATCACCTCTGGGTGACCATGCTGGCTGGAAGTACCTTGACCCACCCTTTCCAAAACTAATGCGCCTTACATTTCCGCCGCTTGTATCCATGACAAATAGTTGAGGTTTTGGTCCGTCTCTGTCAGACACGAACACAATCTGGTTACCATCTGGCGAATAACACGGAGATGTATCAATGCAACGATGTTCCGTTAGCTGGTCTTTTTTTCCTGAGGCCACGTCCATTATATAAACCGCACTGGCACCATCTTTTTCGTAGCTCATAACAACTTTGCTGCTATCAGGAGAAAACCTTGGGGCAAGAGTCATGCGTGGAAAATGTCCAAGTTCTTTTGAAGACTTATTTTTCAAGTCCATAATGTAAACGCGTGGCTGTTGATTGATGTAAGCAAGATAAGCAACCTTTTTTGCATCTGGAGAAACACGCGGTGTTAGCACCAAATTTTTACCATCAGTTAACTCCTGAGGGTTGAATCCGTCCCAATCCATAATCATCATACGTTTTTTAGGATTTTTACGGTCATTATTCATATCTTCAATAAAGACAATTTTAGAATCGAACACACCTGTTTCACCAGTTGCACGCCCGTAAATGCTATCAGCCATAATATGGGTCATGCGACGCCAATTCTTTTGTTCGCCGTTATATGAAAGCCCCTGCATTTGCTGCCCTGTTAACACGTCAAACAAACGAAAACTTAAAGTGATTTTGTCAGAGCTTAGCTTTTTGATTTCTCCGTACACTAAAAAACGTGCTTTTAAAGGACGCCAGTTATTCATATTTGGCCCACTTGCCACCAAGGAATCTGCGGTTTGTAAAAATGCCGTTTTTCCTATGGACACGAACAAGCCAGACGCCTCTAAGTCATTAACAAGGACCTTCGCAATATCTTCCCCAAGATTATCAATACCATCGGGGTTATGAAAATCAACCACTGCTATCGGGTCTGGCTGAATATCACCCTTGGTGATTTCAATTTTTAAAGCATGTAAATTGAAGGTGAAAAATAGA
>CAMDPB010000082.1 GCA_945903885.1 Candidatus Finniella inopinata | reverse complement strand
ATACAGACCTGTGCCCATTTTTTGAAATGTTTCAGGCTCACCCAAATTGCTAAGCTGCAAGCGACGCAACCATGAATTAAAGCTTGAGAAATTTGTTGGTCAATAATTCGGTATAATGTGCCTCCAAATTGAAGATCGATACAAAAAATCAGCAGACAAATTGCTAACAATGAGCCAGCTATAAATACAATCGTCTGAAACTGTTGGTGCTTTTGGTGGCTAAATTGATTATAGCTATTCCACCAAAACCACCCACCTAGCATAATTGCAGTGACCTTGATGTACATATGCATGGCTTTGGAAACATCAACTGCCCAGAGCGTGCTTAAGACGCACCATGCTATAAATATAATGGTTATTGGATTTGTTACTTTTCTACTAAAATCATGCTTTTTGAATTTAAAAAAACAAAGCCCAACCAGCATCAAAAATGGGTATATATTCCCATGAGGTAGTGGCAAGCATAAAAATACAATAAGAAAAAGGAAAACCTTATAAAACAAAAAACTCTGTAACTGCATGCCAAAAAATAATGTGTATGATTGCGAAATGTATCAAAACTTGATACGTTTAGCAAAAGTATTATCCCCACATTTATGGCAGAAAAGCAAACCTTGCAAAAGCCCCTTGCAAAAAGATTAGTGCATGAACACCTTGCTCCATACAAATTACGTTTTGGTCAGGCATGTTTTTTTATGTTGCTAACCGCATTATCCACAGCAGCCCTGCCCTTTTTGTTACAGCCTGTTTTTGACGATGTTTTTACAACCAATAACCCACAATTATTGGTTATGTTTTGCGCAGCTGTTCTTGCTGCCTTTGTGATAAAAGGATTTGCCTCATATGGTGAAACGGTCACCATGACGCGTATTGGCCAAAGTATCATATCTGATATTCAAAATCGGGTATTTCGTCATTTAATGAGCCTAGATTTAGAATATTTTCACAAACGAAATAGCGGAGAACTACTTTCTCGCTTTACAAACGATATAACCCTTATGCGCAATAGCGTTGCTAACACAATAGTTGGGATTGGCAGAGACAGCTTCACGCTAACTTTTTTAATTGGAGTGATGTTCTACAGGGATTGGTTCTTGGCCTGCCTATCATTCTTTATTTTCCCAGCTGCATTTTTGCCAATTATTCGTATTGGAAAACGCATGCGCAAGGTCACATTTAACGCTCAAGAAGAAATTGCAAAATTCACAAAGCAATTAACTCAAATTTTCCAAGGCATTAGAGTGATCAAAGCATACTCAACAGAAAATTATGAAGCAAATCGTGCCCAAATACAGATTGAAAAAATTTACAAACTTGTGGTTAAAACCTCCAGGGTTAGGTCACTTAGTCATCCAATCATTGAAAGCATGGGCGGTGTCGCGATCATCTCGGTAATTGCGTATGGTGGTTGGCAAGTAATGCACCATAATCGCACGACAGGGGAGTTCATTTCATTTATTGCTGCGCTTATTTTAGCCTACGAGCCACTAAAACGCCTAAGCAATCTTAATGCTAGCCTTCAAGAAGGGTTAGCAGCAGCAGACAGAGTCTTTGAGATTATTGATACTGATAGCACAATCCTTTCGCCGGTTAACGCCAAACATCCTGAAAAAGCAGAAGGATGCATAGAATATAAAAATGTTCATTTTGCCTATGAACCTAATAAAAAAGCATTGCTGGGCATAAGCTTCAAAGCTGAGTCAGGAAAATGCGTAGCACTCGTTGGGGCAAGTGGAGCGGGAAAATCAACTATTATTAACCTTATTCCGCGATTTTACGACGTAAACGCAGGGGAAATCGCCATAGATGGAGTAAATGTAAGGGATTGTGAGCTCACATACTTAAGAAAACAAATCGCCCTTGTTAGCCAAGAAATAGCGCTTTTTGATTTAAGTGTGATTGAAAACATAACCTACGGATGTCAAAATTTTTCACTAGAAGATGTTTATAACGTAGCCAAATCCGCAGCTGCTCATGACTTCATTGAAAAGCTTCCACAAGGTTACGACACAATCGTTGGCGAGAACGGTGTCAGCCTTTCCGGGGGACAACGTCAGCGCTTAGCCATAGCCCGAGCTATGTTAAAAAAAGCACCAATTTTACTCCTTGACGAAGCAACATCTGCCCTTGATACAGATTCTGAAAGACATATTCAATCAGCATTAAAAAAGCTAATGGTGGGACGCACAACCATTATGGTGGCCCATCGCTTATCAACAGTTATTGATGCCGATCATATTTATGTTTTAGATAATGGAAAAATTATTGAATCTGGATCTCATCAAGAGCTGTTGCAATTAGGCAAACAGTATGCTCACCTATGGAGTAGACAAGCGCAAGGCTTGGATTCATAAAGCAAAGGAGAGAACATGACAATTCATATAGCAGGCCACCAAATGGATGTTGGTGATAGTTTAAATACCTTTATTCAAACAGAATTAAGAACCCTACTAGAAAAACATGTTGGAGAAACTCATGAGTCACAAGTTCACCTTAGCAAAGATCATCACGAATTTGTAACAGACCTAGCAGTGCACGTTAGCAAAAATCTTGTTGTGCACAGCAAAGGGCGAGACAGCGATGCTTATAAAAGCTTCACTGATGCTTTAACTAAATTAGAAAAGCGCGTAAAAAAATATCGCTCAAGATTACGTGATCGCCAACGTCATCAAGATGCAGTTGGCGCAGCAGCGTCTTACTTCGTCGTCAACCATGAAGAAGAAGATAGTGGAGCAGATACGCCAGTTATAATTGCTGAAATGACTCATGATATTCACCATCTTACCGTTAGTGAAGCGGTAATGAAGCTTGATTTAGCTGATGCACCTGTTGTGATGTTTAGAAACGCAGCAAGCGATGAACTGAACGTTGTGTACAGAAGAAAAGATGGAAACATTGGTTGGATTGATCCGAAAAAGATTGCTTAAAAGAGGGCTTTATGCCCTCTTAAAGCTACTTATTTTTAATAACTTCATTCTACTCATTTAGACTATCTGCAAAAGCCAGTAAATTTTCGTAAGCACCAGCTCTAATTCGTTGTGCCAGATCTGTAATTTTTTTTTGTAAATCTTTCTCACCAAATGTAAAAGCTAAGCCGGAAAGAGCGAATGTATTACAGTACACATCACTAATTAACCCATGCCCGCTTTCACTTTCTTCATCGACTTTAGCTGCCCTAAAAAGTATTCTCAAATCAGAATTACTTATATGCTTTCCTCTTAAACGAGTGGTTTTAGAAAATGGAGCATCATACCAAACAACAAGAAATTCAAGCTCTTCAGAGCCTGCATGCTGCTTAAAATAAAATTTTAATTTTTCTAAGTGCTCTCCTTTTGCTTTAACTTGCACTATGGATTGAATTTTAAAATCTGCTTCTGGAAAAAAAATGCCTTCGTAGTGGTGTTTGGTAAAAACTGCATCTGTATAAGCACTTGCGCAATTCAATTCAAAAAATGCGACACACAATAAAAAGAAAAAAATAATGATTATCCTACAATCCTACACTTATGCAGTATTGTATCAGGTCAGTAGTTAATATTTAATTAGTTGCTTTCAGTTTTTTCCTTAACATTTCATTTGCAACACCTGGATTTGCCTTGCCTTGAAGTGCTTTCATGACTTGCCCAACAAGAAAACCAAAAACTTGCTCTTTGCCCGCCCTGTACTGCTCAACTTGAGAAACATTTGCAGCAATAACATCATCAACAGTTTTTTCAATAACACCTGTATCGGAAACTTGTTGTAACCCAAGCTCATCAATTAGTTGGGCAGGAGCTTTCCCAGTTTCCCACATTTTTGAAAACACATCTTTGGCAATTTTTCCAGAAATAGTGTTGTCAATAATAAGATCAACTAGGTTTGCTAGGTGTTGTGGCTCAAAAGGTAAATTATCAATTGATTTGCTATCACGATTCATGGCGCCAAAAACTTCAACTATCAACCAGTTAGCAATCAGTTTTTCTGCACCTTGACCTTTTGAATGCCCAACAATTCCTTCATAAAAGTCAGCAACTTCTTTTTCAGCAACTAAAACGTTGGCATCATATTTGGTCAATGCAAACTCTTCTATAAAGCGATCACGTTTGGCATCGGGTAATTCAGGCATAGCAACACGAATTGCTTCAATACGAGCTTCTTCAAGAACAAGCGGACGTAAATCAGGATCAGGAAAATATCTGTAATCCATAGCATCTTCTTTGCTACGCATTGAACGCGTTACACCTTTTGTGGGATCAAACAAACGCGTTTCTTGAACAACAGTTCCACCGCTTTCAATAATATCTAGCTGACGCACAATTTCGTACTCAATAGCCTGACCTAAAAATCTTACTGAATTTACGTTTTTAATTTCAGCACGAGTGCCAAATGGAGTACCCGGTTTGTGCAAAGAAATATTTGCATCAACCCGCAAGCTTCCTTCTTCCATATTTCCGTCGCAAGTTCCAAGGTAACGTAAAATTGAACGAAGCTTTTTCACATAAGCCATCGCTTCTTGAGATGAGCGCATTTCTGGTTCAGAAACAATTTCCATAAGCGCCACACCCGCACGATTAAAATCAATGTACGATAAACTTGGGTGCAAGTCATGCGTACTTTTACCAGCATCTTGCTCTAAATGCAGACGGGTGATGTTAATACGTTTAACTTCGTTTTCCAGATCAATATCTATGTATCCGCCAGTCACGATTGGATAGTAGAATTGAGAAATTTGGTAACCTAATGGAAGATCAGGATAAAAGTAATTTTTACGATCAAATACCGACACCTTATTAATGGTAGAATTCATTCCCAGACCAGTTTTGATAGCCTGATCAACACAAGCTTTATTGAGAACCGGAAGCATTCCTGGCATTCCAGCGTCAAGAAAAGTTACTTGAGTGTTTGGATCAGCGCCAAACACAGCTGATGCACCAGAAAATAATTTTGCATTTGAAACTGCCTGAGCGTGAACTTCAAGCCCTATAACAACTTCCCACTGCCCTGTTTGTCCTTGAATAAGATTTTTCATAAATACTCCTTACACGGCCTTAAAATGAGGAAAAGCTGCTGCTTGTTCTAATGTTAAACCAACATTGAACAGCAGTTGTTCTGACAATTTTGGACCTATTAACTGCAGTCCCAAGGGAAGCCCATCAGCAGATAATCCAACAGGAACAGAAATGCCAGGAAGCTCTGCCAGATTCACGGTAACTGTATAAATATCGTTCAAATACATTGCAACAGGATCGTCGTTACGATCATGCAGACCAAAAGCTGCTCCTGGTGTCGTTGGTGTCAATATAACATCAACTTTTTCAAAGGCATTATCAAAGTCCTGAGAAATAAGTTTTTTTACTTTTTGTGCTCTTGTGTAGTACGCATCGTAATACCCCGCTGAAAGAACGTAAGTACCAATCATGATACGACGCTTTACCTCAGCACCAAACCCATCATGACGAGTGCTCTGATACATCTCGTCTAAACTTGCACTGTCCACTCGTGCCCCGTAACGAACACCGTCATAACGAGCCAAATTTGCTGAAGCTTCTGCAGGAGCGATAATATAGTAAGTTGGCAACGCAGCTGCTGTCATTTTCAAGGAAATTTCAACAATTTCAGCACCTTCAGCTTTCAGCCAGCTGATGCCTTTTTGAAGAAGATCTTGA
>CAMDPB010000081.1 GCA_945903885.1 Candidatus Finniella inopinata | reverse complement strand
GTTCATCAATAAATGCTTTTGCCTCTGCTCGAGTTTCGAGCAATTTCATTTTTTCCTTTATAGCCCATGAATTTCTCCGAAGCACTTGATCTTCAATAAATTCACGATATTCTGGAAGATTTTTTTTATAAGGACCGTATCCAATCTTGAGTCCATCTGTTTTAAGACGCATAGCCGATTCATTTCCCCGAAGAGCTTGCTCTTCAATAAATTCATGAGCTTTCTTATAATCTCTTTCATAACCATAACGTCCACCCAGGAGACCACTTATTTTGTGCCCTATAGCCCCTGAAGAGTTCAGAGCTACTTGATTTTCAAGAAATTCATGTAAAGTCGCATCGCTCATCAAATCTATCATCTCCGATATTTTGGCATCTATGGCCACTTCAGATCTCAAAGCTACTTGACTTTCGATAAATTTCTCTCTCTCCTGACCGAAGAGGTGCAAGAGTTTGTGATTTATGGCCACTTCAGATCGCAGAGCTACTTTCTCTTCGATAAATCTCCATAGCTCTTCCCCTTTACACCACTGAACAACCAACTGTCCTATTCTGAGCTTTATAGCCCATTCTTGACCCAAATCAGAGAATCCAGCGATTAATTCTGCTTGGCTCAATGAATTTGCTCCGGCTCCGGCTCCGGCTCCGGCTCCAGCCTCACCTTCTCCGATTTCCCCTTCGCTTGCAGCATGCACCGCAGCGAAAGAAACAAAGATTAGCACAAGAAGCTTAATCGCCTCTGTTTTACGTTGCCTAATTTTCATAATATGTATCCCTTCAATATGATTAATTAAAAACCGTAATTTTTATGTATTTATTAAATTACTTATTACACATAGCGATTATTAAATAACTTGCCTATCCGGGAAAAACACGGGTATGAATATGAAACAAAATGTGTATTGAAAAAATGAGTGATGCCAAGCTTCGCCGTACAGACTGAGCATGAGAGCCTTTATAGGCCTACTGTAAATCCACGCGGTACACCTCTTGCCTGGTGGGGTTCTGGTTGTTTTTCTTCTTGTTTATTTAAATGTTTGTAATCATACAGAAATATTACTACATATAGCTCATCTAACGATAATAGATATTTTGATTTATGATGCAAAAAAACCATGATTTAAGAGCAGATTTTGAATACCTACAACGTGTTCCTGGTTTGGTGCTGGTTAAGAATTTAAAATCAGAATTTTGTGCGATGAGTACTCATTTTGCGCATTTACTTGGTTTTAAGAAAGCGAATCATTATGAGGGAAAGTCAGAATATGATGTTCCTTGTGAAACGTACGAAATGGCACAGACATTTATTCAAAATGATCAACACGTTATTGCAACAAAAAAAGAATCGGTGTGTGTGATTGTTGGCAATTTTAGTTCCGGACGCAATATATTGATTTCAAAAACCAAGCCACTTTACGATGATTCAAACAACGTGATCGGTGTTTTTGCGCACACAAAAGACGTGACAAACAGTGGTATATTTAACCGATATATGAATTTAATAGTTGATGATTACAAAATCACAGGAAAATCAAATTCACAGACAATTTACACGTTAAACCAGCATCAACTACCATGCACGCTTAGCTCTCGGCAGGAACAATGCCTATTTTTGATAGCCCGGGGGAAGTCAATTAAGGAAATTTCTTGTATTATGAATATATCGATACGAACTATAGAAGACCATATTGCAGCACTTAAAGTAAAATTAGACTGCACTACAAAATCGCAAATGATTGAAAAAGCTATAAATCATGACTTTATGAGCTTTATGCATGAATCATTACTAGCCTTAGAAAATAATACTGCAGCACTTAAAGTAAAATTAGGCTGGAATATAAATTCGCGAAAACTTAAAAATACTATAAATCATGGCTGTATGAACATTATGCATGAATCATTTTCCATGACACTTAACTAAAGAAGAATACTAAGAAAAAGCGAGTGGTTTTTCACGGACTGAAGATGGTAAAATATATTGAGCGAATCTACAACCATAGCTAAGTTTCTTGGCATCACTTAGACCACAGCTTATCACTTTATGTTTTTCTTAAAAAAATATGCTATGTTAACCTCATGAGATTTCGCCCATTTAACAATATAATGTTTAGCCTTTTTGAACGCACCGTTGCATTTCGGTATTTACGCTCTCCCCGTCAAGAAGGGTTTGTATCAGTAATTGCTGGGTTTTCCTTTCTAGGAATTGCTTTAGGAGTTGCAACATTAATTATTGTAATGGCAGTGATGAATGGTTTTCGCGCTGAACTCTATCAAAAACTAGTCGGCATGCGCGGGCATGTAATGGTAATGTGCGGTCCAGCACAAAACGATTGGGAAAATGCATTAGACGTTGCAAAAACCCATAAAGATGTTGAATTCGCCTATCCTGTTTTAGAAAAACAAGCGGTAGCAACTTATCACGGACAAGCCAGAGGCATCGGCGTGCTTGGTATGCGCACCCATGACATCTTAAAGCGCCCTGCCATAATGAATGAAAATTTAAAAGGTAGCTTTGATTCTTTTGAAGGAAACAAAATAGCCATTGGTGCACGCTTGGCGACTTCCTTAAATATTGAAATTGGGAAAATGGTAACGCTGTTATTGCCCGATGGAACACGTACACCATTTGGAAGCATGCCAAAACAAACTGCTTTTGAAGTGGTAGCAATATTTGAAATTGGCATGCATGAATTTGATAAAAACATGGTGTTTTTGCCTTTGGCTACAGCGCAACAGTTTTTCAATTGTCAAAATACTATTAACCATATTGATGTTCTATTACATAACTTAAAAACTAGCCCGAAGGTTATTGATGACCTGAATCATCAGTTATCATCAGCTTTTGAAATTGTTGATTGGCAACATAGTGACAGCCAAATTTTTCAAGCAGTGCAGGTTGAAAAAAATGTTATGTTTATCATTCTAACACTTATTATTGTAATTGCCGCTTTCAATGTAATATCTAGCCTTATTATGTTGGTGAAAGACAAAACCCGTGACATTGCGATTTTGCGAACTATGGGCGCTGGAAAAAGCAATATTTTAAAAATATTTTTCTTAACAGGTTCTTCCATTGGTATTGCTGGAACATCACTTGGAATTTTTTTGGGTATAGGTTTTGCTTCAAATATTGAGAGAATACGAAAGCTACTTGAAAAAGCGCTTGGAACCGAACTTTTCAGTGCTGAAATTTACTTCCTAAGCCAACTGCCAGCGAAAATTATTTGGGAAGAAGTTCTTCTAGTAGCTGCTATGGCTTTGGTCTTAACTTTTTTCGCAACTTTTTACCCAGCATATAGGGCGTCACGCCTTGACCCTGTTGAAGCCCTGCGCTTATGATAATAAAAATTAAAAATAAATTTTAGACATGAGAAAAATCACTAAAGCTATCCTTACAGTCACAATCTTAGCAACTCCTTTAGCAGCTGATCCGGTACGTGGATTGTTTGCATCTCTTAATTTGGGGCTAAGATTCACTCCACAAAACCACGACTATACAAATCCTAACGGTGCTGTTGGTAAAGAGACTAAACTAAACACATCAACAAGTTTTGGCCTTAGCCTTGGTATGCTAAACCAAATGGAGAAATCAAAAATTGTTGTAGGTGGTGAAGTAAGCGTTGCCATGAATCAATCAAAAGCAAATTACAGTTTGCATGTTGATGGCGGAGGCACCGAGGGGAAGGTTAGTATAACCAATCCATACACGTTGGGTGTATATGGAATTGCTGGAATGATGATGACCCCAAAGCTAATGTTTTATGCAAAAGCTGGGTATGCATGGATGACCAATCAGCTGAAATATACAGAGCTGGACAGAGGTGAAAACCCAAACTCTCGCACATACAAAAAAACCATGGGTGGTTTAAGCGGTGGCGGTGGACTTAATTTCCTGGTAACAAATAAATTCATGGTTGGTGGTGAATACTTATATCATACTCCTAAAGAAATCACGCCACGCAAAAATGATTCCGCAGAAGGCGGCGTAATACGTAAATTTGTTTATCATCCATCAGTGCACACCGTTAGCTTAAAGCTAAGCATGTTATTTTAATGGATAGACGTGACAAAGATAAAAAACGTCATGACCACCACTTTAAGCGCCGCGTTATGCTTAAAAAGAAAGAATACGGCGGCGCACTACATGCAGAAAAAGAGATTAAGCAACACGTAGGAATTTTCACTGCAAAAAACCAAGGGGGATTTTTAGGACCTTGTCACCGCAGAGATCCCTTTTCAGGCGTATGCGTTGACCAAACTCATGCAAAAAATTTCAATGAAGATGATGTCATTGTTTATTCTGTAAATAGACAAGGTGAATTTCAGTTTATTCGCAATTTAGGTTCAATTCATGTGCCTAGAACCTACGCACTTATGGGGGTATATGCTTATCATCTGCCGCATACATTTAGTGAAGATGCACAGCAAATAGCTAATAAAGGGAAAATTCCTGAGCTTGGGAAGCGCACAGATTTAAGAGATATTCCCCTTGTTACAATCGATGGTGCTGACGCTAAAGATTTTGATGATGCCGTTTACGCCGCCAGTGACCCGGACCCCAGAAATTTGGGTGGATGGCGCGCGATAGTAGCCATTGCAGATGTTAGTCACTATGTAGAAACTGGTGACGCACTTGATAAAGAAGCGCATTTACGCGGAAACTCTGTGTACTTCGTTGACCGCGTTGTGCCGATGTTGCCGGAGCGTTTAAGTAATGATTTATGTTCCCTGCGCCCCAACGAAGACCGAGCTTGTTTGGCTGTTGATATGATTATCGACCGTGGAGGAAAAGTTAAATCGTTCCGGTTTAAGCGTGCGTTAATGAAATCACGTGCAAGATTAACCTATGATCAAGTTGAAAAAGCTATTAATGGCGTTACTGATGCCACCACCGAACCATTATTGAACGATGTTATTCTGCCCCTTTATGGTTGCTACAAAAGCCTTAAAAAGGCCCGAGACCTTAGGGGCACGATTCAGGTTGAATCAATGGAAAATACCTTTGAACTAGGTGAAGACGGCAGCATAAAGTCGGTCAAACCTAGAAGCAGACTAGAGAGCCATCAGCTAATTGAAGAGCTTATGATTGCCGCAAACGTAGCTGCTGCAAAAACCCTGCAGGCTAAAGACTGGCCAACCATTTATCGTGTGCATGAACGCCCTGACAAAACACGCTTACAAAGTTTATATACCCTTGCTAGAAGTTTGAAAATTGCTGTTAAAAAATTCAGCACTGCAAACATTATTGGTAGCATTAACGAACTATTACATTTAGCCAAAGACCTACCGTATTTTAGACTTTTCAATGAGTTGGTTTTGCGATCACAAGCTCAGGCCCGCTATAGCACCCACAATATGGGGCACTTTGGCCTTAATTTGAATGCTTATTGCCATTTTACATCGCCCATTCGTCGCTATGCAGATTTAGTTGTTCACCGGTCTTTAGTTGCAGCGCTAGAACTTGATGGCACAAGGCATACATCGATTGATTTAAACTTAGATGATGTAAGCGAACATATTTCAAAAACTGAACGTACTGCCATGGAAGCAGAGCGTGAAGTTCAAGACAGGTTCATGGCACACTATATGAAAGATCGTTTAGGTGAAGTGTTCGACGGCACAATTGTTGGTGTAGGCATCCCTGGAATATTTGTAGAACTTGACGGTATTGGCGCCCAAGGGTTTATTCCCAAGCAAGACCTTGTTGGTGACTATTTCATTTTTA
>CAMDPB010000080.1 GCA_945903885.1 Candidatus Finniella inopinata | reverse complement strand
TAGCTGTGTCATGCATGGCAACGGCCACCTTGCTTACAACCATGTGGACAGATTTTTTGCACAAAGATATTTTAAAAAAACAAATAAACCGCCACATTTGTTTAACTGCAAGCATATGCATGGGATTTGCTATGTCTCTGCTTGGATTTGGAAAAATTATGAATTTCTTGGGCAGTATTTTAGAGTGGCTTTACCCGTTGATGATTATTTATGCTGTATACAAACTTATCGAAAAAAAATCCCCCAAAGCGCTTTACGCTTGATGGCGTAAATCCAGGAGAGCGCATCGCTGTTGCAATGTCTGGTGGCGTTGACTCATCGGTTGCTGCTGCCTTAATGGTTGAAGCAGGCTACGACGTTGTGGGCATTACTCTGCAATTGTACGACCACGGCGCTATGATCAACAAAAAAGGTGCTTGCTGCGCCGGTCAAGACATTTACGATGCCAGGACTGTTGCTGATAAAATGGGGTTTCCCCATTATGTGCTGGACTACGAAAGTGTTTTTCGCGAAAAAGTTATTGATGATTTTGTTGATTCGTATCTGCAAGGAGAAACTCCAATTCCTTGTGTGCGCTGCAATCAAAAAGTAAAATTTAAAGACTTGTTACAAACAGCTCGTGACCTTGATGCTAAGGCCCTAGTGACTGGACATTATGTTCAACGTTTTGTAAATCAGCGAGCTGAGCTGCACAGAGCGCTAGACCACAGTCGAGACCAAAGCTATTTTTTGTTTACCACAACTCAAACCCAGCTTGAGTATTTGCGGTTCCCATTGGGCGGGCTTCCAAAGCCCGAAACACGTGAACATGCTGCACGATTTGGTTTAACCGTAGCGGAGAAACCTGATAGCCAAGACATTTGCTTTGTGCCTAATGGTTCTTACGCTAGTCTTGTCAGTAGATTAAGACCAGGAGCACTTGATGCTGGTGACATTGTCCATATTAACGGCACTGTATTAGGTCGTCATGAAGGAATTATTAACTACACAATTGGTCAACGAAAAGGACTTGGTGTTTCTTCCCCAGAACCACTTTATGTAATTAGGTTAAATCCTGTTAAACACCAAGTGTGGGTAGGACCTCGAGAAGCATTAGCTGTTAGTACTATTTATTTGAAAGAAATGAATTGGTTAAGAGGTCTTGAACATTTTCGCAATGGATTAAGGTGCATGGTAAAGGTGCGATCAACTCACTCGCCCGTTAAAGCAACGGTCACAGTAACCAGCCCCACATGCGCCATGGTTACCTTTGAAAATTCTGAATACGGAGTCGCTTCTGGGCAAGCTTGCGTATTCTATGAAAACGATCAAGTGTTAGGTGGGGGATGGATTACATCTGAGCACCTGCAACAACCGGAGGAGCAATTATGAAATTATTTGGGACAGATGGTATGCGCGGAACAGTTAACGAGCCACCAATGACCACTGACGTAATTTTAAAAGTTGCCATGGCTGCAGCACAATATTTGCAAGAAAACACACAGCTTGCAACATCGTCGCAGCATCGACACACCGTTGTCATTGGAAAAGACACTCGACTTTCTGGGTATATGCTGGAGTCAGCTTTAACGTCTGGTTTTGTAAGTATGGGCGTTGATGTGATGTTGCTAGGCCCCCTGCCAACTCCCGCAGTGGCAATGCTAACCCGCACATTGCGTGCACACTTAGGCGTAATGATTTCTGCATCGCATAATCCATTTCAAGACAATGGCATTAAATTTTTTGATGCTCAAGGATTTAAACTTAACGGTCAAAATGAGCAATATATTGAAGAACTAACCCACAAAAATAATTTCTCCTTAGCGAGCGCAAAAGATTTTGGAAAAGCACGACGCGTTGATGACGCTTTGGGACGTTACAATGAATTCGTGAAGTCAAGTTTTCCTAAAGGAATGCGCCTTGATGGATTAAAAATTGTCGTTGATTGTGCAAACGGGGCTGCTTACAAAGTTGCACCACAAGTATTATGGGAATTAGGAGCGGACGTTATTGCCATAGGCAATACGCCAAATGGTGTTATCATTAACTTAGATTGCGGCGCAACGCATATTTTACCCTTACAAAATGCTGTGTTAGAGCATAAAGCTCATATCGGCATTGCACTTGATGGGGATGCTGACCGTCTTATTGCTGTTGATGAAAATGGTCAGGTTCTAGATGGTGATCAAATTATGGCACTAATTGCTAAACTTTGGTACGAACAAGACCTTTTGAAAGGCAATGGAATTGTTGCTACTCACATGTCAAACTTAGGTTTGGAAAGATATCTTTCTAGCAAAGGATTACAACTATTCCGTTCAAATATCGGGGATAAGCATGTGCTAGAAATGATGCAGATCAAAGGGTGCAATGTTGGCGGAGAGCAGTCTGGCCATATTATATTAAGCGATTACACTACAACTGGTGATGGATTATTGGCGGCACTACAAGTACTTGCTCTTATGGTGGCCACTAATATGCCTGCAAGCGCTATTGGGAAGACCTTTGAGCCAGTGCCGCAAATCTTACGTAATATACGCACAAAACATACTATCAACTTAAATGATGATCGTATTCGATTAGTAATTGACGATGCTAAAATTCGCCTTGACCGCTTTGGAAAACTTCTTGTTAGACAATCTGGCACAGAACCACTTATTCGCATCATGGCCCAAGGAGATGATTCAAGCTTATTGAATGAAGTTATTAACACAATAAGTGGAACAATTTCTGATCTTGATGTAGCCTTAGATACATAAAACCAGTAATTATTTAGGTTCGGAAAAAACATAATATAGAAAATAAGAATGAAAATTATGGTTTCTAATTTTATCTGGATTGCCTTGTTGCAATTTGTTGGATTTGGTCTCGGCAAAATAACAAAAGCAAATATGCATTGGTATTCTTCTCTGCACAAAAGCCTAGCTTCACCTTCTCCAAAGGTTTTTCCCATTGCATGGACACTTCTTTACATCATGATTGCTTTAGCAGGTAGTTTTTTTTGGAAACGTCGTCATGAACCAGCTATAAGACCCTTACTAAAAATGTACTCAATCCAATTACTGCTTAATTGGATATGGACTCCTATTTTTTTTGAATGGAAATTAATTGGATTAGCTTTCTTCTTAATACTTTCCATGATTTCAATAAATTTGCTCATAATAATCAGAGCAAAAAAAGAGTATTTCTTTGTCACATCTATGATGACTCCGTATACCATCTGGTTGATTTTTGCCGGATATCTGAATTTCATCATATGGAAAATTAATTAAACATAAACCAAGCTCAGAAAAAATAAAATGTCCAATAAAACAACCATTTTCTGGTTTCGTCAGGATCTACGAATTTCTGATAATCCAGGCCTTTTTGAAGCCGCCCAAAATGGTAGGGTGGTACCTATTTATATATTGGATGACCAAGAAGCAGAATCATTCAAAATGGGTGGCGCTAGTCGCTTATGGCTGCATCATTCTCTGAAAGCTTTAAATGAAAGCCTATCGAACTCGCTAAATCTGTATGCTGGTAACTCTAAGGATATTATTTTTCAAATTCTTCATAACACCTCTGCAAATGCTGTTTATTGGAATAGATGTTACGAACCGTGGCGGATCAAAAATGATTCAGAAATAAAAGAAAAATTAAAAAATAAAAATATTGAATGCAAAAGCTTTAACGGGTCATTGCTCTGGGAACCTTGGGAAAACTTAAAAAAAGATCGCACACCATATAAAGTGTTCACTCCCTTTTATAATAGAGGATGTTTGCAAACATCGGCACCTCGCTTACCATTACCCAAGCCCGAAAATTTAGAAATAGTAAAAGATATTAATAACAAAACCACTATCGAAAACCTTAATTTATTACCAACCACAAAATGGAATAAGCCCATAGAGTCATGTTGGAAAATTGGTGAAAAAGCCGCTCAAGAAAGGCTAATAAATTTTACTGATAATGGTTTAAAAAATTATAAAGAAAATAGAAATTACCCTTTCAAAAAAAATGTTTCCAGGCTATCCCCGCACTTACATTTTGGAGAAATATCTCCTAACCAAGCATGGCATAGCGCTCAAATTAAAAATATGGATCAAGGCTATACTTCTGATGTTGATTGTTTTTTAAGTGAACTCGGTTGGCGAGAATTTTCTCATTCTCTGCTTTACCATTTTCCCGATTTGCCCTATAAAAATTTTCAAAGCACTTTTGATAATTTTCCCTGGATAGATAACCATGAGTATGTAAATGCATGGAAAACAGGTCAAACTGGCTATCCTATTGTTGATGCAGGCATGCGTGAACTATGGCAAACGGGCTACATGCATAATCGGGTCAGAATGATTGTGGGGTCTTTCTTAGTTAAAAACTTATTGGTTCATTGGCATCATGGCCGTGATTGGTTTTGGGATTGCTTGGTTGATGCAGATCTTGCAAATAACAGTGCAAGTTGGCAATGGATTGCTGGCTCTGGAGCAGATGCGGCTCCATACTTTAGAATATTCAATCCAATTACTCAGGGAGAAAAATTTGACCCAGAAGGTCAATATACACGCCACTTTGTGCCTGAATTGGAAAAATTACCCAATAAATACCTCTTCAACCCCTGGAAAGCTCCCAAAAACATTCTAGAAAATTGCGGAATTGTATTAGGAAAAACTTATCCAAATCCTATAATCAATCTGGAACAATCAAGAAATATAGCACTACAAGCTTACAAAAAAACTAAGAAGATCCAAGATCCTTAATTTTACAAGGCTGCTTTTGATTCTGTATTAGGCCAATTGATATGAAGTGGCGCTTCATCTAAAAAAAAGTAGGCAGATATAGCACACAAAGCAAGCAACAACAGACCTATAAATACCATGCCACTCGGAACAAATCGATTAGTTGGAAAATGTTGCTCATCTCCTACAGTTGTCAACTGAACAGGGGTAAAAAAACTTTCATCCTTTAATTGCTCGATAATTGCGTCATGATCAAGGTTTAAATACTTAGCATATGAACGAATAAAGCCAATGGTGTAAACTCCACCTGGCAGCTCATCAAACTGTTCATTTTCAATGGCTTGTAGAAAAACTTTACGAATTTTCAACTGCTCTGAAATAACCTCAAGGGTTATTTTCTGATTTGTTCTTTTGGTTTTGAACATAAGCCCCAACGTCTCAGGTATTGCGTCCTTTTCAACATCATCCAGAACTTGCGCCGTTGCACTACCCATAACACACCAAGTAAAAAACACCTACCGTGGTATTTAAGCATGTTTTTTATTAGTAGCCAATGACATTCTTAACAATTTATTACCCTTCATGAGTTGACAAGTATTTGTAGGGATAATACAAATATAGTCACGGAGAGATGGCCGAGTGGCTTAAGGCAACGGTTTGCTAAACCGTCATAGGGTTTAAACCTTATCGGGGGTTCGAATCCCCCTCTCTCCGCCATTCCATGATTCAGCACCACCCTCATATATCCAAAGACTTTAAATGTTCAATGAAAAACTTGTAAAATCAGCATAGGCTTGCTATATGTATGCTAAGGTAATGTCAGTCTGATTGAGGTCTCCAATGACGCAAGACATCCAAAATTTTACCAATGCACGCCAGCAAACCCGCCGTAAAGAGTTATTTAACGGTCGCACAAAAATACTATTTGATGGTCCCGAGCCAGGCACTCTGGTTTTGTATTTTAAGGATAGCCTTGACCAAAAGGAAGACTTGCAGGCATCCAGCGCCCATGGCGCGTTAAACAATCGTTTTTCTGAACTGTTGATGCAGCGTTTAAACCAGATTGGCGTTGAGACGCATCTGATTAAACGTTTGAACAT
>CAMDPB010000079.1 GCA_945903885.1 Candidatus Finniella inopinata | reverse complement strand
CTGAGTCGTCACCATCAACGACTGGAGCTGAGTCGTCACCATCAACTGCTGGAGCTGAGTCGTCACCATCAACTGCTGGAGCTGAGTCGTCACCATCAACCGAACCATCCGTGCCTGAGCCATCATCTTGTTGCCCTTGATTATTGTTTTGAGCTGTAGGTTGCGTAGGAATAGAATTCCTAATTGCTTCATGTGCAATGTTTGGTGTTACAACTGTTGGTTGTTTTTTTCTAAAAGGATTCCAGCTTTTCTTTTTTGGTGCTTGGCCATTAGCAGAAGTATCTTGTTTTTTTCCAAATAGACTCCAGCTTTTCTTTTTTGGTGCTTGGCCATTAGCAGAAGTATCTTGTTTTTTTCCAAATAGACTCCAGCTTTTCTTTTGCGAAGCTTGGGCTGTGGCAGGTTTTTGCATTTTAGAAGAAGTTTTGTTTGAAGGTTTCTGAGCGCGTTGTGATTTTTTATTTATTGATGCAGACTTATTTCCTTTTAATACTTGTATCGCATTCTGCTTCTGAGCAGCTAAACAATCTGGAGTAGGTTTTTGTTTTAACTCTTTTTGTCTTGTGCATTTTTTTATAAGAGCGGCATCAGCTTTTTTCTTTTTTTGTGCCGCTACAAAATTTTCACATTGATTTGTTCTTTGATTTTTTTTTGCCTTACACTTTTTCTCAAGTGCAGCATTGCCTACTGGCATTGCTGTTTTTGCTTTGGATAAGTGGCTAGATCCACTGCTTGCATTGTTAGTTTTTGAAGAGCTTCCGCTCCCAAACCAGCTACTACTTGCATTGTTAGTTTTTGAAGAATTTCCGCTCCCAAACCAGCTACTACTTGCATTGTTAGTTTTTGAAGAATTTCCGCTCCCAAACCAGCTACTAGCTATGGCTGAGCTCATGCAAAAAATACTTAAAAATATTATGCATAGAGTTTTCATCGTGACAAAATTTTGTACTATTATCTTCAGCCTCAATCGTAATACAATAATATAAACAAAACGTTAATTTACATAATTCGAGACGCTTAATTAAAGAACGATAAAGTGGTATAATTTTGTTATGGGGGGAATCATGACAGAATTAAATTGTAAAAAATGCGCATCAACATCATTCGTAAAATCAGGCCATGTTAGAGGATTGCAGCGCTACAAATGTAAAGATTGTGGCTGTCAATTCACAGCAACAAAAGTAAGGGGCGTCAATCCTGCACTAAAGTCTTTTGCCATAGTTATGTATGGATATTGCGGAGTTTCTATGGGTAACATTGCTAGACTTTTTAACGTCAGCACTGTTGCTGTTTTAAAATGGGTAAGATCCGCAGCTGCACAAATTAATCCGCCGGACAAAATTAACGAGGCGGAGGTCGTCATGATTGACGAGTTCTGGCATTTTGTGAATGGAAAAAAAACACTATTTGGTTGTGGAGAGCCATTGATGGGGTATCGCGTGCGCCTGTTGGACGACACTTGGGCGCTCGTTCTGATGCCTGCCTTAGAAAGCTCGTGCAAGAAGTTGATACCGGAAAATGCACATTTGTAACAGATGAGCGGGGTGGGTTTTATCGAGTTTTATCTGAAGAAAGGCATTTTGTAGGAAAGGACCTGACCTTGCCCATTGAGGCAACTAACTCTGATATAAGACATAGAGTTGCACGGTTTCATCGCCGGTCTAAAGTGGCATCAAGAAGTTTAGTAATGGTTGATGCTTTGCTTGATATATTTCACCGATCTTCAATCGAAGGAAAATCTTGAAAAACCAATCACCCCCTTCTTATCGTTCTTTAGTTAAATGTCGCAATAATTCTTATACAAACAATATTTAAATAATTATTTATGTAAATGCTTCTAATAATTGTTCCATATCACTTGCCAAAGGTGCCTGAAAGGACAGCTGCTTTAGCAAAACTGGGTGCATAAATGATAAGGAATAAGCATGTAGTGCTTGCCTTGGAAATACGTAGATATCTTCAGGCCACAAGCCTTTTTTTGGTTTCTTTCCATAAACCTCATCACCAATAACCGGTATGCCAATGTGCTGTAAATGCACACGAATTTGATGCGTTCTTCCAGTGTGTAGCTGGCATTCGACTAGGCTAATTTGGCTTTGCGGGTCTTTTGATGAAGTGAAAACTTTTAAGACTTTGTAGCTAGTTTGGGCGGATTTACCATTTGGGATTACCGCCATTTTTTGCCGGTCTTTAGGATGCCGGCCAATCGGTGCATCAATCATGCCTGAAGTAGGGTAAGGACGCCCCAACACAATAGCCCAATATATTTTTGTCAGTTGTTCTTCACGGTCATGAAATTGTTGTGACAACCCATGATGAGCTGCATCAGTTTTGGCTACCACAAGGATTCCGCTTGTATCTTTGTCTAATCGATGAATAATGCCTGGGCGTTTGACACCACCAATGCCAGATAAACTTGTCCCACAGTGGTGCAATAATGCATTAACTAAAGTTCCGTCATAATGACCAGGAGCAGGGTGAACAACAAAATCTGTTGGTTTGTTAAGGACTAAAAGGTGCTCATCTTCGAATAAAACATCTAAAGGAATGTCTTGGGGTTGTGGGTCAGCCTCAGTTGCAGCTGGCACAGTAACAAAATACCGTTCATTTGTTTTGGCTTTTGTATTTGCATCAAATGGTTTTAATGGTTCTACTCTGATGGCATTGTTCTTTAATAAGTCTTGAATACGAGTTCGACTGAGAGGTGTGGTAAGGCTTAAAAATTTATCTAGCCGAAGGTCGTGGTGATGTTCTTCTACCACTATTTCGTAATATTTTTCATTCATTAGGTTTCCAAGGTTCGTATGATCGCTTCACTTTAGTTGTTAGTTTGATTACTTTTCCATTTTTAATAGTTTCTGGTTTGTAAGCTTTTTGGGTGCCAGTAAAGTTAGGTTGGTAAGGCTTTTGCCATGCATAGACTTGCCCTTGTAATGGTTGATCAGCGCGATAATGTAGCCAAGCATGCCATTCTGGTGTAACCTTGCTTGCTTCATGGTTTCCTTGATAAATAACCCAGCGTCTGGGTTTTCTAGCATTAGAGCTTTGATTACGCTTCTCCTCGTAGTAGCGATTGCCATAACTATCGCATCCCACAAATTTACCTTTAAACCAAATTAGCAAACGTATTGTAAAACTCATCCGATAACTCTTACACTTAATCTAATATCATGATAATTCACAATCAGTAAAATTTCGGTTTACATATGCAAAAAATTACAATTACGGCTCCCACCTTAAATGAGGCTCTTCAGGAAGTCAAAAAGCGCTTTGGAGAAGATGTCGCTATAGAGCGCACTGAAGAAATTAATAACCAAGTACGCGTTACAGTAGCTCTTTTTGATGGAGAGGAGCCTATTTTGGTTCCATCACTTAGAAAATCTGAAAAAAATCGTATTGATAATCCTTTATCAGCCATCAGAATGGTTGAAGAAATATGCACTGAACACTATCTTGGTCAAGATTTTCAAGACTTTTGGTTAAAATGTCTGTCTCCCTATTTGACACTTACTGGAATTAATATTGCTGAATCTTTATCGGAATGTCTGAATTTTGAGCCTCAATGGATACGCAAAATTTTATGTTTAAAGCCCGTTGTGTTTTTAGGATCTTTTGGGGTGGGGAAAACACAAATTTTAGCAAAGGTTGCAGCACTTTTAAAAGCTAGCGATCGAGCCGTTGAAATTTATAACATTGATATCATGAAAACGTCAGGGCAGGGGTTGCTACAGGCTTATGCAAATAAGCTAGATGTGCCCTATCACTTTGGTAAAGAAGGATGGAAAAGTTTACAAGAAAACATTAAAAACCAAACAAACGTAATTAAATTAATTGATACACAAGGAGTAAATTTAAGAAATTCAGAAGATTTAAATTGGCTGCTTGCTTATTCGCAAAAACTTATTTTTGATCCTGTTCTGATCGTTCCATGCGATGGTTGCGTGAGTTTATCGCCCGATTACGCAAATTTTATCAAAAAATTTGGAGTGCGGCATATAATTTTAAGTAAGCTTGATGTGGCGGGATCGTTAAGCTTGCCTATACGTTTAGCTTGGGCTTCAGAAGTGCCTATTGCCATGGTTAATGGTTCTCCAAACTTGAGTGAAAATTTACAGTATTTAAATGCTTCAAAGCTACTTAATGCATTGACTGGTACAGAAATAGCAGACACTGGAAGTGATCCAGTTTATCATTCTCATGCTGGTTATTAGAGTAACTAGTTTATAAAGATAATTGATATTCTAATGTTAGTACCAAGGAAAATTAATGAAAAATAAATTGTTTGATTACGTAAAAATTGATAAAGACAACAAACGAAAAAGTTTATTTGTTTTGCTTGGGTTGTGTGTTTTTTTAATGGCTTTTGTTTTTTCTGTTTATTACTTCTTTGTCAGTTCAAAGCATGTAACCACTGACAATGCTTATGTAGGCGCAGAAATTGCTCAGGTTACTTCACTAGTTGGTGGCATTGTGAAAGCAATTCATTATAAAGGTACCAGTGTTGTAAATGCTGGTGATGTATTAGTTAATATCGATGATACAGATGCACGTCTTGTGCTTGCGCGCGCTAAAGCTGACCTTAGTAAAGCTCAAGCAGACCTTGATCGCACAAAACTGATTTCTGACCGCAGACAAGCGCTCACTAAGTCAGGCTCTGTTTCCGCAGAAGAAGTAAGCAATGCTAAAAATGCTTTTAAGGCAGCACAAGCTGTATTTGATATTGCTAAAATTTCCCTTGAGCAAGCGCAAGTTGATTTTGATCGCACAACTGTTCTTTCGCCAATCGATGGAGTTATTGCAAAACGTCAGGTGCAATTAGGTCAGCGTGTGCAATCGGGAATGGCATTAATGTCAGTGGTGCCTATGCAAACAATGCATGTAAATGCTAACTTTAAAGAAGTTCAGCTACGCAAAGTTCGCATAGGGCAGCTTGTTAAACTTACAGCAGATTTTTATGGTTCATCTGTAATTTATCACGGAAAAGTTGTTGGTATTGCAGGTGGTACAGGATCAGCTTTCGCTATTATTCCGGCACAGAACGCAACTGGGAATTGGATTAAAGTTGTCCAACGCTTACCGGTTAGAATTGAGCTTGATTCAGAGGAATTAAAAAATCACCCGTTACAAGTTGGCTTGTCAATGCAAGTTGATATTGATGTTTCAGATTACAAAAAATGAGTGCTCAGCCAACAAAATTAGAATCCGTCCAGCCTTTAACCGGTGCTAAGCTAATTATTGCTGCGATCTTACTAGCATTTTCTAATTTTATTGTTGTGCTTGATATGACCATTGCAAATGTTTCTGTATCGAACATTGCAGGTGGTTTGGCGGTTTCCTTATCCGAGGGCACCTATGTCATTACTTCTTACGCAGTCGCTGAAGCCATCTGTGTACCCTTAACCGGGTGGCTTGCTAGCCGTTTTGGCACGCTGCGCGTTTTTACAACCTGCATGATGCTATTTGGGGTGTTTTCAGCAATGTGTGGGTTCGCCAATAGCCTCGGTATGCTTGTTGCAGGTCGGGTCTTTCAAGGATTAGCAGGGGGACCATTAATGCCTCTTTCTCAAACTTTACTTATGCAAATTTTTCCCAAAGAAAAAAGAGGTACAGCCTTGGGATTGTGGGCTATGACAACTCTTGTTGCGCCAGTTATGGGGCCTGTGGTTGGCGGATATATTTGCGATAATTGGGGGTGGGGTTACATTTTCTTCATTAATATCCCTTTAGCATTGGTTTGCGGTGCTGTTTTGTTGAAACTATTGCGTCGATTTGAATCAGTCATTATCAAAAATAAAATTGATTTTATTGGGCTTACCTTACTAATAATTTGGGTTTCTGCTTTACAAATTATGCTAGATGAAGGCAAAAACTACGACTGGTTT
>CAMDPB010000078.1 GCA_945903885.1 Candidatus Finniella inopinata | reverse complement strand
GAAGAATTGATAGGGCTGGAAACTGATTTTAATCGAATTGCTAAGCTTGATTATGATCGGATTGTGTTAACAGCAGAAGATGCTACTGTTCCGTTTGACTACGTCTACCGCTATTTTTCTCCCAAGCACAACATTAACGAAAATAATGGTAGTTTATATATTCAAACATTTTTGCCTTTATTTTGGGCAGATCGTTTAAAAAAAGAACAGTTTTCTTTTTTGCAGTTGAGTGAACGCAGGGCGCTAGGAAAAGCGACAATTTGTGAAAGCTTTGTTCGGGTTGAAGCTCCTGTCAGAAAAATATTTGAAGGCGCTGTTAAAGTTTTATGAAGCTTTTATATGTTGTGGCAAAAGCAGAATATTTTTTAAGTCATCGCTTAGCTTTATGTCGTCAAGCTCAATCATCAGGATTTAATGTTGCTGTAGCAACGACTGATTTTACTAAAAAAGATATTCACAAAATAGCTGGCATAGATGCTTTTCCTGTTGAGTTTAGGCGAGGGAGTTTAAATCCTTTTGTTGAGATTAAAACGATTATTCATTTGCTTGCAGCATTTGAAAAATTTAGGCCTTCTATTGTGCATAATGTTGCTTTAAAGCCAGCATTGTATGGGGCTGCAATTGCTAGGTTTTATAACATACCTAGTGTAAGTGCTATCAATGGCTTCGGATATATTTTTACCTCGCGTCATCTTAAGGCTCGGTTACTTAGGCCGTTTGTTAAGCTTGCGCTTAAATTCATTCTCAACCATTCAAGTGCTACTGTGCTTGTTCAAAATCAACAGGACTTTCTCGACTGTAAGGCATTGCTGCCAAAAAGTGATTTGCATTTTGTTCCAGGATCAGGGGTGGATACAAAAACTTTTTATCAGGTAGCGAAGCAGGGGGTTTTTACCTTTACGCTTGTCGCGCGCATGTTATGGAGTAAGGGGGTAGGGGAATTTGTAGGTGCAGCTAAAAATTTTGTAGCGAATAATTCATCTAAAAAAGTACGTTTTTTGCTTGTGGGAAGTCCTGATCCTGAAAATCCAGAATCAATTCCTTTAACTGTTTTGGAAAAATGGCACAAAGAGGGGGCTGTTGAATGGTTAGGTCATGTCGATGACATTCAAAATATTTATGCGCAAACTCATGTTGCTGTTTTGCCAAGTTACAGGGAAGGTTTGCCCAAATCATTGCTTGAGGCGATGGCCTGCGAGCTACCAATTATTACAACAGATGCTGTAGGGTGTGGTGATATTGTGAACAAGGGCAATGGCATAAAGGTGCCAATCAAGAATTTGATTGAATTAGAAAAAGCATTTGAAACGTGTTTTGCTGACCAAAAAGCGTGTCAAAAAATGGGCCTGCAGGGACGAAAAGAAATTGAAAAAACGTACTGTGTCGAAATTATAAATCGGGAAATTATAAATATCTATAATAAGATCTTACATAAAAAATAAGAGCTCGTATCTTGTTTGTCTTGAGTAGATATGCTATTGGTAGCGGTAGTGTGAAATATCCCTATCTTTTTTTGTGACTTACGTTGTTACTGAAGCATGTATTAAGTGTAAGTATACTGACTGCGTCGAGGTGTGTCCGGTAGACTGCTTTTTTGAGGGTGAGAACATGCTTGTGATTGATCCTGATATTTGTATTGACTGCGGTGTTTGCGAATTGGAATGTCCTATTGAGGCAATACTTCCTGACACTAGAGATGATGCTGGAGCTTGGTTGGAGCTTAATAATGAGTACTCTAAAAAGTGGCCAAACATTACTCGTAAAAAAGAACCTCCTCCTGATGCAGATGATTGGGCTAAGGTCCAACGTAAGTACCTTGAGCATTTTAGTAAGGAGCCACGGGCTTGATTTAGCTCTTGAATTTTTGAAAATCGTTCCCATACCAAGGGAAATACAAAAGTTTTTTTGAAGGAATAAATAATGGTGGCAAAGAATTTTAAGGTTGGCGAATATGTTGTTTATCCTGCGCATGGCGTCGGAAAACTTATTGGAAGCGAATCTCATAACATTGCAGGTAATGAGCTAGTATTGCTTGTTATTAATTTTGAGAAAGATAAAATGGTGCTGCGTTTGCCAAAAGAAAAGGCAAAAAACGCAGGACTTCGTTCTTTGAGCACAAAAAAAGAAATGGATGATGCGCTGAAAATGCTTTCTGTCCGCACAAAACCTCGCCGCGTTATGTGGAGTCGTCGTGCTCAGGAATACGAAACAAAGATCAACTCTGGATTACCTTCGTCAATAGCAGAAGTTATACGCGATTTGTACAGGCGTGGAAATGATACAGAGCAGTCTTACAGTGAGCGTCAGATTTATCAGGCGGCAGTAGAACGTTTTGTTCGTGAGCTCTCTGCTGTGGAGCAATTAGATGAGAAGTCTGCCATTGAAAAAATGGAATGCTCTTTGCGCGTTGCTTGAGGAAAAAGAAATGCTTGACTTTGGCTGTATCCATTATTACGATACACTGAGTTTAAAGGGAATTTTACAAAATAACACCTAGAGATGTAGTTTATGCCAACAATTAATCAGTTAATACGAAAATCAAGAGAGCCTAAAGTTAACCGTAACAAGGTTCCAGCTTTGGAAGCCTGTCCACAACGTCGTGGTGTTTGCACTCGCGTGTTTACAACGGCTCCAAAAAAGCCAAACTCTGCGTTACGTAAGGTAGCGCGTATTCGGTTAACGAATGGTTATGAAGTGACCGGGTATATTCCTGGTGAAGGGCATAACCTTCAAGAGCACTCTGTTGTTCTTATTCGTGGTGGTCGCGTAAAGGACTTGCCAGGTGTGCGTTATCATATTGTACGTGGTACATTAGATACGCAAGGAGTTAAGGATCGCAAGCAAAGTCGTTCTAAATACGGTGCGAAGCGTCCTAAGTAATTTAATTTTATTGAAGTTCTTTGAAATAGTGAAGAGGTTTAAACATGTCACGACGTCGTGCGGCGGTAAAACGCGATATCAATCCTGATGCTAAATTTGGCGATGTAGTTGTTGCTAAATTTATGAATTGTATGATGATGCAAGGAAAAAAATCTGTTTCTGAAAAGATTTTTTATGCTGCGCTTGATAAAATTCAGGAAAAAAGTGGAAAAAATTCTATAGAGCTCTTTCATGAGGCTTTGACTAATGTAAAGCCTGCCTTGGAAGTTCGTTCGCGCCGTGTAGGTGGTGCAACTTATCAAGTTCCAACAGAAGTTCGTTCTGAGCGTTCTCAGGCTTTAGCTTTCCGATGGCTGATTAATGCGGCCCGTTCCCGTTCAGAAAAAACGATGATTGATCGTTTGAGTGGTGAGTTGATGGATGCTGCTAATAGCCGCGGCGCATCAGTTAAGAAGCGTGAAGATACGCACAAAATGGCAGAAGCAAACCGTGCGTTTGCCCATTATCGTTGGTAGTAGGGTTTTAAATTATGGCACGTACAACACCGTTAGATCATTATCGTAATATTGGTATTATGGCGCACATAGACGCCGGGAAAACCACGACAACAGAACGAATTCTTTACTATACAGGAAAATCTTACAAAATTGGTGAAGTTCATGAGGGCACTGCTGTCATGGACTGGATGGAGCAAGAGCAAGAGCGTGGTATCACTATCACTTCTGCTGCGACAACCTGTTTTTGGAATGATCACCGCATTAATATCATTGATACTCCAGGACACGTCGACTTTACTATTGAAGTTGAGCGTTCTTTGCGCGTTTTAGATGGTGCAGTTGCTGTATTTGATGGTGTCGCCGGTGTGGAGCCTCAGTCTGAAACTGTTTGGCGTCAGGCCGATAAATACAGAGTGCCTAGAATTTGTTTTATTAACAAGTTGGATCGCATGGGGGCTGATTTTTATCGCTGCGTTGACATGATTGTTGACCGCCTTGGTGCTCGTCCTCTTGTTACAATGTTGCCAGTTGGTGCTGAAGCAGATTTTGCTGGAATCGTTGACCTTGTCAATAACAACGCAATTATCTGGCGTGATGAAAGTCTTGGCGCTCAATTTGATATCGTTGAAATTCCAGCAGATTTAAAAGAGAAAGCAGCCGAATATAGGCATCGCTTGATTGAGACTGCTGTTGAGGCCGATGACGCACTGATGGAATCGTATTTGGAAGGCAAGGAGCCTACAGTTGCTCAACTAAAAGCAGCGATTCGTCGTGGGACAGTAGAGAGCATGTTTGTTCCAGTTCTTTGTGGTAGTGCTTTCAAAAACAAAGGTGTTCAACCTTTGCTAGATGGAGTTGTGGATTATCTTCCTTCTCCTGCGGATATTGGTTTCGTTAATGGTATTGACGATCGTGGCAACGAAGTCGTTCGTAAATCAGAAGACACAGAGCCTTTTTCAGGTCTTGCGTTCAAAATTATGACGGATCCGTTTGTTGGTTCTATTACTTTTATGCGAGTTTATTCTGGTAAGCTTGAATCAGGCTCTGGGGTTGATAACTCAACAAAAGATAAAAAAGAGCGTGTTGGTCGTATGCTTTTGATGCATGCAAACTCCCGTGAAGATATTAAAGAGGCTTATGCTGGTGACATTGTTGCTTTGTGCGGTTTGAAGTGTACAACAACAGGTGACACATTATGTGATAGCAATAAGCCAGTGATTTTAGAAAAAATGGAATTCCCAGATCCGGTTATTGAAATTGCGATTGAGCCCAAAACAAAGGCTGACCAAGAAAAAATGGGAATTGCTTTAGCTCGTTTGGTTTCTGAAGATCCATCATTCCGTGTTCATACAGATCAAGAAACTGGTCAAACAGTTATGAAGGGAATGGGGGAGTTACACCTTGAAATTAAGGTTGATATTCTAAAGCGTGAATATAAAGTGGAAGCAAATATTGGTGCTCCACAGGTTGCATACCGTGAAACCATCACAAAAGCGGCTGATTATGATTACACTCATAAAAAACAGAGTGGTGGTGCAGGTCAGTTTGCTCGCGTTAAATTTACATTTGAGCCATTAGAGCCAGGTTCTGGATTCGTGTTTGAAAATAAAGTTGTGGGTGGTTCTGTTCCAAGAGAGTATATTCCAGGCGTTACAAAAGGTTTGGAATCAGCACTTGGAACTGGTGTTGTTGCTGGATTTCCAACAATTGATTTTAAAGCGACTCTTACAGATGGTGCATACCATGATGTTGACTCAAGTGCATTGGCTTTCGAAATTGCTTCACGTGCAGCATTCAGAGAAGGTGTTTTAAAGTGTGCTCCAAAGTTGTTAGAGCCAGTAATGAAAGTAGAAGTCGTTACACCAGAAGATTATTTGGGTGATGTTATCGGTGACTTGAATAGTCGCCGTGGGCAGGTGACGGGCATGGATCAGCGCGGAAATGCGCGCGTGATCAATGCTTTGGTGCCGCTAGCGAATATGTTTGGATATGTGAACACTTTACGTTCCATGTCACAAGGTCGTGCACAATTTTCTATGGTGTTTGATCACTATGAACAAGTTCCGCAAAATGTAGCGGATGAAATTAAAGCGAAGATGGCGTAAGGAGCTTAATCATGTCAAAAGAGAAATTTTCGAGGAACAAGCCACACTGTAATATCGGAACGATTGGTCACGTTGACCATGGAAAGACATCGTTAACAGCGGCAATTACGAAGGTACTAGCGGAGACTGGTGGCGCTCAATTCATGGCGTATGACCAGAGTGACAAAGCACCAGAAGAAAGAGCGCGTGGAATTACCATTTCAACTGCACACGTTGAGTATGAAACAGCGAATCGTCACTATGCACACGTTGACTGCCCAGGACACGCTGACTATGTAAAGAACATGATCACCGGTGCTGCACAGATGGACGGAGCAATTTTGGTAGTATCAGCAGCTGATGGCCCAATGCCTCAAACACGTGAGCATATTTTGTTGGCGCGTCAGGTTGGCGTTCCAGCGT
>CAMDPB010000077.1 GCA_945903885.1 Candidatus Finniella inopinata | reverse complement strand
CCCATCAACGTAATCAGCACACCAAAGGCAGTAGCTTTTATAAGACCAGAGTGCACATCGGAAGACTCTAAATATCGAAGGGTTTGTTGCATGTAATTACCGCCATTAAAATCTAATTCGTGCACACAAATAAGGTAACCACCCATTACACCAATTAAGTCAGCAACTAACACTAATATTGGAAGAACAACAGCACCTGCTAAAATACGAGGAAATATTAGATATTTAAAAGGATTAGCTGAAAGAGTAACTAAAGCATCAATCTGTTCAGTAACTCGCATAGTGCCAATTTCTGCTGCCATAGATGCACCAATACGACCTGCCACCATTAAACCTGCCAGTACTGGACCCAGCTCACGAGTAATTGATAGCACCACCACTGTGGCCACTGCTCCTTCTGCTGAGAATCGTGAAAAACCAGTGTAGCTTTGCAAGGCCAGCACCATACCTGTGAAAATCGCTGTTAAGCCTACTACAGGCAATGAATAATATCCTATTTGAATAAACTGATTCAAAATCAAAGTCCAATAATAAGGAGGCTGAAAACCATGACGCATAGCATTATAGAAAAACAGGCTGATTTTACCTGTCATACCAACAAAATTTAAAAACAGTCTTCCAACCACTGCCAAAGGATTCATAACGATCTCATGTATAATTTACAAAAAGTATAACCGAAGAGGGTACCAAAACCCAAGCGTCTTCGCTATGGTATGAAAAATCTACTGCAATTTGTGATATATGAAAACAATTCTTGTTCAATCTTTAGCCATTTCCAATACGAATCCTTTTGTGCTTATAGCAGGACCGTGTGTTTTAGAAAGCCGTGACCACGCAATGATGATGGCGGAAAACTTAACAACTTTATGTAATGCATTAGGCATTCCCCTAATTTACAAAACATCTTTTGATAAGGCCAACCGCACGAGCATTTCTGGCGTCAGAGGACTTGGTCTTGAAGCATCTATCAAAATTTTTGAAGAAATTCGCAACACATTCAACGTGCCAATTACAACCGATGTGCATTCTCCAGAACAGTGTGCGCTGATGGCAAACGTAGTTGATGTACTACAAATTCCTGCTTTTTTATGTCGTCAAACTGACTTGTTGGAAGCAGCAGCAAAAACAGGAAAAGTCATCAATATTAAAAAAGGTCAATTTCTAGCACCTTGGGATATGCAAAACGTTGTAAATAAAATGGAATCATTCGGTAATTCTAATGTTATGCTTTGCGAACGTGGAGCTAGTTTTGGGTACAACACTTTAGTTAGTGATATGCGAAGCCTAAGTATTATGGCCCAAACAGGTTACCCCGTTATTTTTGATGCAACTCATTCGGTACAACAGCCAGGTGGACAAGGCTCATCAACTGGTGGAAAACGTGAATTCGCTCCTATATTAGCACGCGCCGCAGTTGCTGTTGGTGTTGCTGGTGTGTTTTTAGAAACCCATCAAGACCCTGATAATGCCCCAAGCGATGGCCCAAACATGATACGTCTTTCTGATATCAAGAAAGTTTTATCTGAATTGAAAGCTTTTGATTCAGTCTCAAAAGAAAACCCAAGATTTTTAGACTAAAAGTTAGCTATATATTAATAAAAAAATCTTACAGTGGTATAAATTTATCGTGAAGCTTTTTTGATGCGCTTTTTCCTTTTTTGTTTTTTATTCTGCTGTTCATTAGTAGCTTCCGAAACTATTTCTCCTTCAGATAAAATTGAACAAAAAGATCAGCCAACGGAACAAGTAGCTGCAGAACCAGCTACTGAGTCGGAAAAAAACCATCGCCGCATATTGCTAAACACAATGCGCAAAGGCGTAGTGATTATAAAAGTGAAAGCACATATCAATGCAACAGAACCTAATTCACAAAGTTGGTCAGGAACTGGATTTATTGTTGATAAGAGTAGAGGGTTAGTTGCTACAAATCGCCATGTGGCCGGAAGTTTTAGCATTTGCAGTTATGAATTAAAATTCAGTAATGGCTCTAAGACGATAGGCCGGAGACGCTATGTTGACCCTTTTTTAGATTTTGCAATTTTAGAAGTTAACCCAAAAGATATACCTGACGACTGCGAAGAGCTTGTCCTCTCTAATAAAAAACTTCATTTGAACGATAGTATTAATGTCATGGGTAATGCTGCTGGAGATGAATTTTCAACTCAAGAAGGAACAATATTTAACACCTTTAGCACTCTAACCGCTTTCAATGATCAATCCTTCCATTATGCAGGACTAACTGTTGGTGGTGCCAGTGGTAGTCCAATTTTTGACGAAAAAGGAGAAGTTGTTGGAATTGTTTACGGGGGAAAATTTGTCTCAGGCACAGGCCTACCAATTTTATATATAAAAGATGCTTTAGCCTATTTACAACAAAATAAAAATCCACCCCGAAAAGGTATTGGCGCTAGACTACAATATTCACCCATTGATCAGCTAATTACCGCTGGATTTGTGACTGAGAAATTTGCAAAGTCATATCAAAAGGATTTTCCAGATGCAAAAGGTAAAATTCTTACCGTTAAGCATGTAATTAATGGTTTTGACGGAGCTTCGGCTTTCGAACCAGGAGATATTTTTCTTGAAGTTAATAACCAACCTATTGGACCTAACCTTTTAGACCTTGGTCGAGTTATTGACGCAGCATCAGGTTCTTTAAAATTTAAAATTCTTCGCAATGAAATAGAAAAAGAAGTGTCTATCACCCCTGATGTTATAATGCACGGAAGTGAAGATAAAATGATTAACTTTTTAGGGACAGTCTGGTTTGAGCATCATGACCAACTAACGATAAGCATCGGCAACAGAGATAAGGGTGTGTACTTTTCTGGCATATCTCAGACATCTCCGTTGCGCATGGAAGATAGTGATTTAGGCTCTGGATGGAGAGCCAATGTTTACAAGTTAATTGAAATTGACGGAAAAGCAGTCACGACTCTTGAAGCACTTGAAGCACTTGAAGCACTTGAAGCACTTGAAGCCATGATTCCAGGAATTGAAAAAAAATCAATATTTACTCTGCGTTATGTAGATTTCTTTGGAAAAGAAGACTACCTAACTGCGTTCAAACAAGTCGACCGTACTCCACGCGAAATTCTGGTGCGTTATGAAAAAGCTTTTGACACCCCCAAACGATATGACTGGAACCCAGCTAACCACAACTGGAAAGACACAAAGTTGGGCGGAGAAAAATAAATCACTTATTGAGAGAGCCTCGCCCGGCCCTCTCAATTCAACTAGCTTGCGCATGCTGTTCTGAAAAACGAGGCAGATCGACAACGTCAGTCCAATAAGCCATAGCCTTGTGTAGTTGACCTTTGAATTCTTTATAGGTGAATGATTTTCTTATAAAACCACTGGCTTGCAAACTGTAAGCAGCTACACGGTCATCTGCATTTAAACTACTGCTTAGCACAATCACGGGTATTTCATTTAAATGTACACGTCGCTTAATATCCTTTAGAACATCTAGCCCTCGGACCGATGGAAGGTGTAGATCTAGAAAAATAAGATCAGGCTTTGGTAAGGTTTGCACAGAATCATGAGCGATATCACTTAAAAAGTTCAACGCTGCCTGACCATCATTAATGGTATAAATATGTAATTTTTTTGGAAAATCAGCTAATGCCTTTCGAAGTAAAAATTCGTCACTCGCATTGTCTTCAACAAGCAGGACATTATAAATATCATCCTCTTCAACTGGATGTCCTTCAAAACCTTCAAAAAAACATGATAGATCAACCTTAAAAATTTTTGATAACTGGTAAAGCATAGAAGCCGAAATTTTATTGACTCCCTTTTCATATCGCTGAAGTTGTTGGATTGAAACGTCCAATCCCGCAGCAAGTATTTTCAGAGGCCAATTCATTTTGCGACGGAAAAAAGCAACCTTTTTCCCAAGTAATTCGTCTTTTTGATCAACTGTCATGATAAATTCCCTCCGGGGTCCATCTTCATATACAACGATTATGTTCAGTGTACCTTGATGCCTACATTAATGGTTAAGTTAAAAATTCTAGTTTTTTCTCGCCATCATGTTCTTCACAAATAGGCAAGGTGAAAGATACCACAGTCCCCTTACGTTTACCTGAGCGAAGCGTGATTTTTCCCTTATAAGCAGAAATAATCTTCTTACAAATCATTAACCCAAGCCCAGCCCCATCAGATGTAGAAGACTGAAAAGGTAAAAAAACATTTTTTTTTCGAATATACCCAGGGCAATAGCCCTGATTGTGTATGTGAAATCTGTAAAAATTTTCGTCTTCTCTTGAGCCTGATAAGGTAATAATGCAGTTTTCACCGGCACTGTGTTTAATTGCATTTGCAAACAAATTTTGAAAAAGTTGCAGCATACACGTACGGTTAGCATACAAATACACATCTTCAGAAAATTGAAAATTGAACTGGCATTTTTCTGATTTCAAAATACTTTCATAGATTTCTTGAATAAGACATTGTAAGGAAATTTGTTCAGATTCTACGGTTAGATCACCTTTTTTGCAGTAAAGCACAATACCCTCACTTAAATTACGTATGTGATCAAAGCTCTTCTGCAAAGCTCCAAACACCTGATTCATTGGAGAGTTGTCTGGGTCAGCACCTTCATAATGTTCTTTAATAATATCTAAAAAATTAGAAATTTGACGCAATGGTTGAATAAGGTCATGAGAAAAAATGAGATTGAAGCTTTCCAATAATTCATTACTTTGCTGGAGTTTTTTGTTAGAAAGCAGTAATTCCTGATGCGAAGTTTTGTCTCCTAAAAAAATAATAATATCTGTAACTTCATTATTTTGATTTAACCAAGGAAAGACTTCCCACTGAAACCAGTGACGAAAATACATGTTATCTGTTTCATGCTTAAGCGACTTAGTAAACCAAACTTTGCCTTTTAATGCATTTTTAATGGCAGTTCCTAGCGGTTTAGGGCATGGGCTAAAAACGTCATCGAATTTTTTACCTAAGATATCCTCAGAAGAAAAAGCCCTTTTTCCTTTGTAATAGTGGCTTTTTAGCCAAGATAGTGCAGCGGTACTGAGATTGGTGATGTGAAAATTTCTGTCGAGACAGAATACAGCAATAGGAACATTATCAATAAGTGATTTCAAATATGCTCGAGAAACAGTGCAATAATCAAGCTGGGGATTTTCACTGCATTCCTTAGTCGAAAGTGTCGCAATCAAGGGTTGCATATACGCTAACAGCCCGTCTTGCTTGTGAATGCTGTCGCCGCTAAAAAGTTTATCCGCTGCGATTTTTACAGCGCTCAGCTGTGCCATGGACACTCCTTTAATAGGGTTTCTATGTCTTCAACGCTCTTATTTTATAGGTACACCTTTTAACTGCGACTGTCGCGCATAAATTTTAAGAATCGAGAGCGGGCAGCACTGTAGCTTCTGCATTGCCAAAACCTATGCATAAATTATCTTTTTTAGCCCACGCAACGACCTGCATAGAGTCATTATCAGCCAAGTAAACACGTTCTTCCCCTGAATCTAAGCGAATAGCGTTCGCGCCATTCCAAGTTAATTCAATAAGACTTCCGTAACTATCAGGTGTAGGACCACTAATGGTACCCGTCCCTAAAATATCACCTGGTTGCAAATTGCACCCATTCACAGTGTGATGCGCAACTTGCTGTGCAATATCCCAGTACATGTATTTATAATTTGTATGTGATATTTCTTGATACTCGCTCATTTTAGGCGTTTTAATTTGTAAATGCAGATCAATATCAAAATTGATATTTTGCTTTTCTAAATATGGCAATGGTTTTGGATTTTGCTCAGGGCCCGCAACACAAAATGGCTGCAATGCTTCCATAGCAACTACCCAAGGTGAAATAGTTGTACCAAAGTTTTTGCCTAAAAATGGCCCTAATGGCACATATTCCCATCG
>CAMDPB010000076.1 GCA_945903885.1 Candidatus Finniella inopinata | reverse complement strand
AATGATTCTCTAACAGAGTTGCTTATTTCATCTGAACTTGCCTGTGATGCCATAATTTCAAGTGCTAATACTATTTCCGCAACAAGCAAATTATTTCGAACCCCTAAATAATAGGCTCTAGCAGTTTGCGCTTCTTCTTTTGTAGCAATAGCTCGAAGCACGATTAGCGAACTTTCCCCTTGATTTTGTCTCATCTCCTCAAATTGTTGTGTTAATAAATCATTTAACTCTGAGGCCTCACCTTCATTATCAGTTACATATTGTGCCAGTTGAGCAAACTTTCCCGCAGCTAAAGTTCGTTCATGAATTTGCTCCAATTGTTGCTCTAGCTGCTCTTTTGTTTCAGCGGCAAAAAAACTACCTGTCACTAAGATTCCTAAAATAACCAACACTTTAAGCATAAAATTTATACAAAGTTTATTTATCTATATGCATTTTAGCTATGCGTTATTAATGAAAAGTGAATAACACCCACTCAAAAATTATGATTAGGAATTTTTTAAAAATTATCTGTATGCCCCAAATTGGGTCTAGACTGGAAAAGAATTTTTAGATATGTTTATAGTCATGCCGGTTTAGCTCAGTTGGTAGAGCAACTGATTTGTAATCAGTAGGTCGCGAGTTCGAATCTTGCAACCGGCACCACTTCCACTAAGGCTTTCAGAGTTTTTCAACATTACGAAGAGTTCCTCGGGGTTACGCAGGGGTTACATTTTGAATGAATTCTACTTTTGTATAAAATCAGTAAATTTAAACAGAAGAGCAAAAAACGTAATGTACCCCAAAAATTAGACGAGTGACTAAGAGAGTTTTTCAGCAAAAGATCTGAATCAAAAAAGAAGATTTAAAAATGCGAAAGACCCACAACAAAGACTTCAAATTCAAAGTTGCTCTGGAGGCAATCCGGAGTGATTTAACGATTGTTCAAATTGTTTCCAAATACCAAGTAGCAGAATCATTAGTGCATAAATGGAAAAAGCAATTGATAGCCATAGAAGACCGGACATTATTAATTCTGACTAGGGGCGCAATGCTTTGCATGGTAGAAGTATTCTGATCAGCATGAGTGGTATAAGCAAGTAATGATAACAACCATATTGAGATGTTATGGCGCACATTAAAATATGAATGGACGATTATCAATTGGGCAAGAGCAGTTGCATAGTATAAGAAGCTTTTTAACAGGGTTCATTCACTGGTATACCCCCTAAGGCCTCATCAGTCACTGGGTTACCTGGGTTTTAGATATCATCCCTTATGGATATGTGGATAAAGCTAACGCTTTAACACATACCCACAAGGACAACAACAATAACAGATGTGAAAGACTCCCTTATTTTATAGCGTTATTGGTCTAACAAACGGGGTGCAATTCCATTACTTTGCACCAAGGTACTGAGAAACGCTTTCTAGCGTGGGATTAATTGCAGCTTTACCAGTATTCCAATCTGCTGGACATACCTCTCCACATTTTTCTACGTGTTGCAATGCTTCAAGCATGCGAAGAGCTTCACTGACACTTCGTCCTAATGGTAAATCGTTTACTAATTGATGACGAACAACACCCTGTTGGTCAATTAAAAACAATCCACGGTATGCTATATTCTCATCGCTTAGAACATCATAGTCTTTGGCAATTTTGCCACCAATATCAGCAATCAGACCGTATTCTACCCCTTGGATTCCACCTTTTCCTTTAGGAGTAGCTAACCAAGCTCTATGTGAGAAATGACTATCAACGCTACACCCTAAAACGACAGCTCCTAAGCTTTCAAATTCGGTTAGCTTTTCTTGAAAAGCGTGTAATTCGGTAGGGCACACAAAAGTAAAATCAAGTGGATAAAAAAACAGCATGACATACTTACCTAAGTAGTCTTCTAAACTGATTTCTTTAAACGTCTCTTTAAAAACTGCTGTGCTCTTGAAATTAGGAGCTTTCTTGCCAACTAATACACTCATTTATCAAACTTTCTTTAATGATTATCATGGACACTGTAGCATACCGAGCTTTTTTGAGAAGTAATACTATTTCGTTACCTATTATTTTAGGTAGGCAAGCTCATGTTGGTTAGGCATAGTTTAAAGGCTGAAGCTGTTCTCATCATGAAAATCCTCAAGCTTTTAGCTAAGCTGTCCTTTTTCTATACCCAAACCTTAAAAAAAGATACCCATAATATTTGATCGATATCGACAAAGTTTTGGGAGCTTAAAATTACAACGTCCCAGAAAACTTTATATTTATTAGCGTTCAAGCGGTAACCAAGAGATATGAAGTGTATTTTTTAGGGATGTTGGGACGTTTCAACCCCACTTACTCGTAAAAAACACTTGGCAAACCCAAATGATCTGCCCATATTATGAATCGTACAAAATTAGCCAACCTAAGCAGGAGAACAAAAAAATGAACAAACAGGATTTAATCGATTTTGTGGCAAACAAAACAGGAACAACCAAAAAAGATGCAAGCAATGCAGTTGATGCGGTATTTGATGGTATCGTTTCCGGTCTAAAGGCTGATAAAGAAGCAAAATTTGTTGGATTTGGTAGTTTTGCTGTAACTGAAAGCGCAGCACGCAAAGGCCGAAACCCTCGCACCGGTGAAGAAATTACTATTGCTGCTAGCAAGCGTCCTACTTTTAAAGCCGGGAAAGAATTCAAAGCTTCTGTAAGCTAATAGAATAGTTCTTAAGGATAAGAGGAAGCATTTTGCATAATAGACTTCCTCTTATCTAAAAATATCTCGGCGCACCTTATCGTAAGCTCCATAATGTATTTTTTCTTCAGTTTATTTCTGATGCGGCAACATTTTCATGTTTTCTATTTCCATTCCTGTTGGGAAACCACAAAATTCCCAAATTTCATGAAAAAAAATCCAATTGTTTAATGTTGGATGCACATATTTTCTCAATCTCTAATTTTTATTATTCAAAATTCTTAATTGCTCATCGCTTGGCCAAGCATATGGATCCTCTGGTCAGCCTTTTAAAGAATGGATTAAGGCTTCTCAACTGCTTTCCAGCTTTGAGCATACTCACCCCACTCAACAGTTGAAGAGTTCTCACCTATTTCTAGTGAGTCACGGGTATCGATCATTACAGCAACCTCATCGGTTTCTTTTCTCGCAAATTGAGAAGCTGTTGCAAATGCCCCAGGGTGCGGGCCATGAGTAAATCCACATGGGTGAATTGTTGACATACCTGGATGGATATTGTCACGGCTAAAAAATTGACCGCGGTGGTAGAAAATAAATTCATCATAATCATCATTATTATGATAGAATGGCACCTTCAATGCCCCTGGGTCACTTTCAATAGGTCTTGGCGCAAAAGTACATACAACAAATCGATTAGCTACAAAGGTTGTGTGCGCTGAAGGGGGCAGATGATAGCGATGGCTCATGAGTGGGCGTATATCATCCACATTAATGCGCACAGGCACCAAATTGCCGTGCCAACCCATTGCATCTAAGGGATTAAATGGGTAGGTAACTACACTGGATTTATTAAGCCTTTTTATATGCACTTCCCATTCATGGTTAGCATCAACTTGTTGTGCTTTGAACTGATCATTAATTTTAGGAGTATCAAGCATTGCAGGGTCAAAAATAGCGTGAGGCCCTACAATACCTTTGTCTGGCAACATATAGCTACTATCAGTTGCTTCAACCAACAATATATTCAGTGGCTCAATAACATCCAACCGCCACATAGTAGAGCGTGGCAACACAACATAATCACCAGTTTTAATGGTCATATGACCATAATCACAAAACAAATCAGCGCGTCCTTGATGAATAAATAATAACTGGTCGCCATCACCATTACGAACCAAATGAGTCATTGATTTAGAGAGTTGCCACCATCGTAGTTGTGTATGACGATTATGCAAAAATAGATCTGTTTTAAATGGGCAATTTTTTTCTTGATTCCACTTGTTAAGGTCATATGCTCTAGGCCGAAGCGGCCCTTCCCACTTTGTCCAAGCAGTCGGAGCATGACGATGAATCATATGAGTACAAGGTCCAAAAAATCCTTCTTTTCCAAGCTCTCGCTCGTAAGTTTTTGAGCCATCTTCTTGGACTGGAAAATCTGCATGAGCCTGACGACTACAAATACCTTCGACAATAGGAAAATCAATCCATTTACGCATATGAATTCAGCTTTATAATGTTGTCACGATCATAAGGGAAAGGTTTAGATTACAGCAAGCAAAAAGTAAAAAATACAACACTCTGCATCTAAACATCCGCGTAATATTTTTCCTTATCCAAAAGTCCTTCAGAATGATCAACACACAAAGCTACGGTTGCATCCCCAGTAATACTAATCGTTGTTCGCATCATATCAATAATCCTATCTATCCCTGCTATTAGAGCAATTCCTTCAATAGGAAGACCAACTGATGCCAAAACCATTGGTAACATAACAATAGTGCCTCCTGGAATTCCAGCACCACCAATTGACCCAAGCGTTCCAGTTAAAATAATGCATCCATAATCAGCCATGCCCAACACTTTTCCACTAGCTTGCGCAAAAAACAAAGCACAAAGACTTATGTAAATGGCAATACCATCCATGTTAATAGATGCTCCAAGCGGCAATACAAACGAGGAACTTATTGGAGAAACCCCAAGACGCGTTTGACAAACCTTGATTGTTGTTGGTAATGCTGCCTTTGTACTGCTCGTAGAAAATGCCAATGTTTGATACTCAAGACTTTTCTTGAAAAAAGGCACCGGAGATAATCTGGTCCAGACATAAATAATTGCCCCAAATACAAGATACTGTATGCCAAATGCTAAATAAGCACAGCCGACCAGCTTTAGAAGTTTTTCTAAAACCACCATTCCTTGAGTGCCCACGATCCATGCGGTTAAAGCACAAGCCGCCAACGGTGAAAGCTGAATGATCAAGTGAACCATTCGAAAAACCATTGATGACAATAAAGAAAATATGCTGCTTAAGCGTTTTGATGCATGGCTTTCCATCGTGTTAAGGGTAATACCTGTAAACAATGCAAAAAAGACAACTTGCAAAATTGTTCCTTGGGCCATCGCATCAATTGCATTTTCTGGCACAATGTTTAAAAGAGTATCGGCTATTTTAGCTAAACTAGCGTCCGGATTTTTAAGCACTCCATCACCACTAAAATTTAGAATAACGCCGCTTCCCGGTTCAAAAATAGTTCCAACGGTTAAACCAATAGTTATAGCAAATAAGGTTGTCAGCAGATAAGTAACCGAAGCTTTTATACCAACCCGCCCTAATGCCTTAGAATCTTGCACACTTGTAATACCGCTAACTATCGCAAAAAATATTAATGGCACGATAATCATTTTTATAAGACGAATAAATAAATCACCAAATGGCTTGATGTAGACAACATCGTCTTTTAAGACCACGCCCAATATAATTCCCAGCACAAGACCAACAAGAACTTTTTTCCACAATTTCATCGACCGCAAAACCCCATACATAAATTTCGGCATAATAATTTATTTTTCACATGCATCAGAACCATCAAACGCGTAAGATGAAAGAAGCATAAAAAAATTCCAATATATAAATTGAATTCTTCTTGGCTCCCTTCTTCTGAAAGTATCGCAAATAGCTTATTAGCAACTTTTTCAAAAAACATACCCCATTTAAACTATCATGATTTACACAAATGGTCGATTAACCACATTCCTGAATTTTGGGATATGGTTTGGGATTTTTGCGGAGTTATTGGTGACAAAGGCAAAAAAATTCTCGACAATCCAACAAATATTGAAAATGCAATTTTTTACCCTCAAGGACGATTAAACTTCGCTCAGAATTTATTAAAGCAACGTGATGAACATATCGCTATAACTTTTATTGGTGAAAATAAGATCAAACGCCAACTAACCTATCAAGAACTTTACTGGATAGTTGCAAAAATTGCTGATTATTTTAAGCAATGGGGAATAACTAAAGGTGACCGCGTTGCAGGATACTTACC
>CAMDPB010000075.1 GCA_945903885.1 Candidatus Finniella inopinata | reverse complement strand
GAAAATAGACGCCGGCATTTAATAAACAGAATCTCCAAAGAGATCAACACAGAACAAGGATTTAAAAAATTAGAGTTACTAAAAGATGCTTTGTGGATAACAAATAATCCTAGTTTTTTGAATGGTTTTGATGCATTCCCCTATTATATGGTGACTAAAGATGTTAATAATGGCTTGGATACAAAATTAGTCCAGATATTAGCCAAGTATACCAGAGAGACTAATCCAAATTTCATGCAAGGACAACAACAAGCATACAGTGCAGTTACTTCGTACGCAGATACTCAATGCTTAAGAGGCACATTGTTTAGCTACCAAGCAGTGCGAGCACCTATTCTTGAAGTTTTAGCTGCTTTAAAAGCTGAATACGAAAAAACAGCTCTTACTATTGCAGATATGAGGTCTGATTCAGTATGGAGAACTGTCGCTGGGGATGGGGACTAATAACTCCCTATTCTTAAAGCAAGGTCTTCGCAGGCCTTGCTTTTTTTATAAGCGATAACAAGTTGCAGGAATAATTCAAGCAACCGAAATACTTCTTGCTCTCAAAAAAAGTGAGACAATATATTTTTCTAAGAAAAAATTAAAAATGGAAATTTTAAGATGGCTCCCCGGAACGGACTCGAACCGCTGACCCAGTGGTTAACAGCCACTTGCTCTACCAACTGAGCTACCGGGGAACATACTAATATATTTAGCACAGATGCGTGACGTTGAAAAGATATCACGTCAACTTTTCTACAACCAACGTTAGTGAAAGACTTTGGTTATTTAGATGTTAGATTCAACCCAAGTCTTTATTTTTGGCTTAGGGTTTACTCCAACCATGTTACTAATAGCCTGCCCACCTTTGAATAAAATCATCGTGGGAATACTACGAACACCCAGTTGACTAGCTATTTGTGGATTTTGATCAATATTCACTTTTACTATAACTGCTTTATCTGTAATTTCTGATGAAAGCTCTTCCAAAATGGGAGTAAGCATGCGGCAAGGCCCACACCACTCAGCCCAAAAATCAACAACAACTGGAACTGTGGACTTTAAAACTTCTTGTTCAAAAGTCGCATCGGTAACCGCTAACATGTATATTCTCCTTGAATTGAAAACTTAATTTGATTGTAAAGGTTTTTTATAGCTTTTGCGATGACTTTTGACAACAGACCAAACTGATATTTCTTAAGCCACAAGAGAAGCTATAATTTTTTTGACTGATTCTAATGTGATCTGTTCATGGTCAGGCACTGGATTATACTCAACAATTTCCAAACCAACACATGAAGTATCAAACAAAATGCCCTTTAACGATTCTACTATATCATTTAGCTCTAACCCGCCATCTGCTGGGGTTCCGGTTCCTGGGCAGTAGATAGGATCAATACCATCAATATCAAGACTGACGCCATAAAAAGAGTGGGCTTTTAATAAGTGTTGTTTACCCTTAGTAAAACTATCGCATCCGTTATACGAAAGGCGCTTGTAATGATAGGAAATATCAACTCCCAACTGCTCTAGAAATTCTTGCTCTTCTTCTTCATAGCTGCGAATGCCTGTTTGTATTAGTGATCCTGGCTTTAGTACAGGAGGATTTTTTGCAAGCTTCACGAATTCATCATCACCTGCCCCCAATAGCACAGCAACTGGCATTCCATGAGGATTCTGTGAAATAGATGTTTCGTAAGTATGTGCATCCATATGAGCATCAATCCAAATTAACCCAAAGTCCTTATCAGCATTTTTTACACCGCTCCACGTACCCATTGCAATAGAATGGTCACCACCAATAGCCAGCACAAAATGATTTTTAGAAGCAGCAATTTCCACAAGGCGGCTTAACCAGCCACCAACGTGCAATACGTGAGAGCGCCTTTGATCGATAGAATAATCGCCACTTTTTTGATGTGAATTCAAATGCCAATTGGCAAAGTATATTTCAGCGTGAATATCAGGATGATTTAAAATAGGTTTTAGAAGCTGATGTTGCGATACAGTGAGCGCACCATCAGCTGTTGCAAAATTACCTGCACCCCAACCAGATGCAGCTAAAATTATTGTTACATTGCGCATAGCCTATGCTTGGTTTTCTCTATTCCTATTAATGGTAGTAGAGCTTTCATTTCAGGTCCATGGTCCATTGCTGTTAATGCTTGTCGCAGCGGCATAAACAATTCTTTGCCTTTTCGCGCGGTTACTTCTTTAATGCTTTGCGCCCAAGTACCCCAAGTTGTTTCATCCCATGGACCACTTGGCAACAAATCTAATGCTATTTTCAAAAACTCAGTGTCAGCGCAAGTACCCTTAATTTGTCCGAAGAAAATATCCTGCCACGGCCTTAGGTCCTCGATTTTTTCAATATTATCATGCACTGCACGCCAGTGAACTTCACTGAAATCAGCATAACCCGCTGCTGATAAACGCTGTTTAACTTGTTCAAAAGGCATTAAGTGATAAAGTTTATGGTTTAATGACCACAAATCTTTTTCACTAAACCTTGGTGGAGTGCGACTGAAAATTGATAGGTCAAACGAACTGGCTAGCTCTTCCAAAGTTGAAAGAGGCTCAACTGGAAGGGATGTCCCCAGTCTTGCCAACAAACAAGCAATAGCCATAGGCTCAATGCCATACTCTCGCATTTGCCCCAAGCTTAGGCTACCCAGACGTTTTGAAAGTCCATGCCCATCTTCGTCCATCAACAATGTTGTGTGGGCAAAAGTTAAAGGAAAATCTTTTTCACCATTCACTGCCTTAAAAAGCTGAATTTGAGTTGCTGTGTTCGTAACGTGGTCTTCGCCGCGAATAATATGGGTAATTGCGTAATCAATATCATCCACTACTGAGCATAAACTGTATAAGAATACGCCATCGGCCCTAATTAAAACTGGATCACTAAGCTGTGCGCCATCAAATTTCACTTCACCACGCACCATGTCTTGCCAAATAATTGGTTCATGATCTAGCTTGAAACGCCAGTGAGGAGTGCGACCTTCGGCTTCAAAAGCAGCTTTTTCAGTATCTGTTAATGAAAGAGCGGCACGGTCATAAATAGGTGAATGCCCCTTAGCCATTAGGCGCTTGCGTTTAAAATCAAGATCTTCAGGTGTTTCATAGCATGGATATAAGCGCCCGCTTGCAATCAACTCATCTCGAATTTGGTTGTAGCGATCAAATCGTTCTGATTGACGAAAGGATCTAGAATATTTAATTCCTAACCATTCAATATCACGGTAAATAGCTTCTTCGCACTCAGGTTTTGAGCGCTCTAAATCTGTATCATCGATGCGCAAAATAAATTCACCACCGCAGCGCAAAGCATACAAATAATTAATTAACGCGGCTCTTGCGTTGCCGATATGTAAATACCCAGTAGGTGAAGGTGCAAAACGAACACAAACCATAAAAAGACAAACCTAAAACTAGTTTTTTTCAAAAATTATACTAGCCAATAATGTCAACAATAGCTACTCAGCGATAATTTGGCTGATTGCCTGCAATTTGTTTTTCTGCATACTCAGAAGTTCTTCTTCTGTTTTGGTCAACTTTGACACCCCCTTGGTATTGATATGCCTTAGGAGTAGCAAAGGCAACGCTTGCCCCCATATTTACAATTTTTTCTGGACGACCCTGCAGCATGGCAGTTTCAGTTGGCGTATGCTGCCTGCTGACCTCATGAGTAACATGCTGTTCACGGTAAATATTGGTTGCTGTAAAAAATCCGCTTAGGAAAAAAATACAACCTAAGAACATGAATGAAAATATTAGGGTAAAAAGTGTTGATTTGCTCATGGTAAAAGCTATCACCTCAGTAATGTAGATACGTTTAAATTCTTCCCAAAAGGTTTCTTTTGGTTTGGAAAACCTTGCATGGGGGTTAAATCTAGTTGGTGCTGACGCAGGTGGTATTTGAAATTGCCAAGGATTATATTGTGGCATACCCTGCTGTGGCATGTATTGGGCGCATGGTTGTTGTGGCCACCCAGGTACCGGGTTTGCCACTCTTTGGTATTGGTCTTGCGAAAAAGATCTAGAAGGAGCAGTCGGTAAATTGGCTGATGAAGGAGCGTTTTTCCACAAAAAAAAGGGCTGCTGACCCGCAGGAGAGGACTCTTGGAACTGTTCAAATTGCCTATACGAGTGTGCCAAGGAAAATATCCTACTGCGTTTTTTTCAATTTAACACAATTTTAACTAAAACACGAAATAAAAGTCTTGAACCTTTATTCGTTCTTGCTATGAATTTTTACAATCAACGCATCAATTTTAGCCGCTTGATCAAAGTGATTGTCTAAGTAAAAATGTAGCTCAGGAGCAATCCTGGTTTTAAGCTGCTTAGCAAGAGATTTGCGTAAATACCAAGCATTAGCTCGCATAAATTTCACAACAATTTCTTGGCCAATTCCACCCAAGGGCATAACCCCAACTTGTGCATGACGCAAATCTGGCGACACTGTTAGTTCAGTAATCGTAATAGGGGCTTGGGGCTTTAATAAATTATTATCCTCATCACGCTCAATTGGCAAACTATCACGCTGCAATTGCTGGCATAATAAAAAGCGTACTTCCTCAGCGACCCTTTCTTGACGGTGGCTTGGGGCTTTTGTTGGAACAAAAAGTTTTAACATGATTTCTCCTTCATCTCTATTAAGATGGGAACTTTTTTAGAATTTCCAAGAGCACCCCTTGAAAAAAATAAATAATAAAAAACAAAGCGATGGGAGATAGGTCCCACCCACTAATGGGAGGTATAATCCTGCGAATAGGCGCTAAAGCCGGCTCAGTAATGCTTTGAAGGAAATTATGAATGCTATAAACCACCGAATTATATTTATTAATAATTTCGAATGCTTCAAGCCAACCTAAAACAATATAAATTGCTAAACCGAATTTATATAGGCTAAGCAAATCATATAGAACGTTAAGAAGCGGTGCTATAACGACCATGTACAAAATCTCAAATTAATTTTTTGTAGTGTAGCCCATAATGGGAGCGGATTCAAAAGTTAATCGATAGGGATGATGTCAGCTTATCCAACAAACGCTCTTGCCCAAAATATTTAGCCACTTTAGGGTTGTGCAAAGTCCTGAATAATCTGCCCATGTCATCGCCCATTTCAACCTGGTTAAAATCTTTAATTGTAGCAGTAATGCTAATGGTGGCAGTTGGTGGTGCCACACGCCTTACCCATTCCGGCCTTTCAATGACTCAATGGAAGCCAATGCATATATTGCCACCCATAACACAGCAAAAATGGGAAAAAGAATTTGGATTGTATAAGCAAACCCCTGAGTACAAACATATAAACAAAGGCATGTCGCTGCATGAATTCAAATGCATTTATTGGTGGGAATATGGCCACCGCTTATTGGGTAGATTTGTTGGACTCTTGGTTTTACTTCCATTGTTATTTCTTTTTAAAGAAATGCCCAATTGGTTAAGGGGACGCATTGCTATTGTGTTTGCTTTGGGAGGAGTTCAGGGATTCATTGGTTGGTGGATGGTTAAAAGTGGCCTAAAAGCTGATCCAACCGTTAGTCACATTCGCCTATGCATCCATTTAGTTATGGCGTTTGTTATATTATCAGTTCTAGCAAAAGCGCTATGGAGATTCGAAGGAAAATCATTTAAAAAAGTCTGTTTCAAAGATGCTGTATTGATAGCTCTAATTGGCTTAACCATTATTTATGGTGCTTACGTTGCAGGATTAAAAGCAGGACTAATATATAACACCTTTCCTCTTATGGAAGGCCAATGGATACCAGATGAATGGAACTTTTATCAGCCTATCTGGAAAAATTTTATTAATAATCCTGCAACTGTACAGTGGTTGCATCGCCTATTGGCAATTATAACTACTGCATACTCAACAATTTTATGGATAAAGCATGGATCAGCTTATCGGTTAATTACCATTAAAATAGCAATTCAAGTGATTTTAGGGGTTTCAACGCTTCTTCTACAAGTTCCATTAGTTGTAGCGTTACTTCACCAAGCTTGGGCAATGGTTGTATGGATA
>CAMDPB010000074.1 GCA_945903885.1 Candidatus Finniella inopinata | reverse complement strand
GCCAGAGAGCTTGGATACGAAGAAGCAAAGTTGGCAATTATGGACTTAAAAACAGAATTATCACTTACATTAGAAGCAAGCAATTTATTTGGCCAAGAGCGTGGTGAAGCTTTGGATGGTATAATAGGTAATTTATACCAGACTTTCGGTGGAGATGATTTATACCCATCGATTGAAGAGAAAGCGGCTCATCTTATTTATTTTATTATTAAAGATCATCCGTTTAGTGATGGTAACAAAAGAATAGGGTGTTTGTTATTTTTATTATTTTTGAATATTAACGGATTTAAATTAACAGCTGTTACGCCTGAGAGCTTAACGGCGCTTGCTTTGTTAATAGCTGAAAGTGATCCGACGCAAAAAGAAATAATAATTAAATTGGTAATTAATTTATTAAGCGAGAATGGATAGAATATGAAACAAGACCGAGGGAAATCGGTCAATAAGCAAGAGAATCTTGGTGGAAGCTGCTTGCTTATCGACTTTCTGGACTCTAGAAAAAGACAAATAGCGATTTTAATAATGGCTATTTTTATGCCTATTTCGAGCAATGCTAGTTTGACATGCAAGGGTCGTTTTGTCAACCCTATTACGGATGTTTGCTGGAGTTGTTTACTGCCTATTTCAATTGGTGGGTTTAGTATTGGCAAGGGATCTACCCCTCGTAAGCGAGATACAAAAAATCCGGCCTCGCCACTATGCATGTGTAGTAAAGGCACTCCACCGATACCAATTCCAGGCATTTCCATAGGTTTTTGGGAACCAGTCAGGCTTGTTGATATTACTAGAACGCCGTATTGCATGGTTAACTTGGGCGGGGTTTCTCTTGGGTCTGATATGCGCAAAATCAGTAGTTACAATAGAAGTTATGGTAATCGTACTGTCCATAATAGTTTCTATCATGTTCATTATTATGTCTATCCGCTTATTTATTGGCTTGAGCTGATAACTGATTTCATATGCCTAGAGCAGTCAACTTTTGACGTAGCTTATATGAGTGAGTTTGACGTTACATGGAATGACGAAAAACTCCAAAGTTTGCTTAATCCGGAAAGCATTTTATTTGGCAATCATATTGCTCAAGCGGCTTGTGGATTAGACGGCGCAGCAGCAACGGTAGATATGCCACTTGATAGTATGTTTTGGTGTTCCGGAACATGGGGTAACTTATATCCATTTAGCGGAGCTAATGCTGATCATATTGGCGGTGTACAAAATAGTTCACTACTTACTACTAGGATAATAGCCAAGATGCACCGTATTGGACTAGCGCAAGAAACTTCAACATCTGATGGATCTATTAATGGTGCAATCTGTCGTAAATCTAGGGCATTAAAGATTAAGAAAAGTCAGTACAAGTTACAGATGGTAAATCCTGCAAGCACTTCGAAAGGTATAGGCTGCTTTCCAATTGGACTATCTGACATGTTATATAGCAGTTTTAAAGAATATCCGTATGACGGACAAGATTGGGGGTACTTGATATGGCGCAAAAAAAATTGTTGTGCGCTTTAATAGCGTTAATTTTTGTATTTTCTGTGGCCAAAGCTAAGGCAGAAGATAAGCAAGAGCTATTAACAAACACTGCAAAAAAAGCAGATAAAGAATGGCTTAAAGGGCTTTTAACTAAATCGCAAGAAATTGTAATGAGTAATCTCACAGAAAAATACCAGGAATTATTAGCGATGCAAAAGAAGCATGGGGTAGGAGAGGATAGTGATTTTGGCAGCTCCGATGAGGTAGCTCAGGATTTAAATGATTCGGTATCTTTCAAAGTGTTTGTCAGTAGTAGCATGGGCAAAGTTTTACTTAAGAATTATGTAGAGGAAGCCAAGCGTTATGGAGGGATTTTAGTGTTTAACGGCTTGCCAGATAATTCTTGGGTAAGTCTTAATAAGATGGTGATGGAAATAATAGAAGGTAATGAAGAGGTGGCAATACAAATTGATCCTGAGGAATTTGATAGATTTAACATTAAAACAGTACCAGCTTTCGTATTGATGAAAGAAGTTAATTGGATAATCCAGCCTGATCAAGATCAAAAAGACAATAGAGTTATTTATGACAAGGTAACTGGGAATATTGGCAATGCAGCAGCTTTACGTTTATTTGCTGAGCAGGGGAACTTGCAAAGTGAGGCAAAGCTAAAATTAGAGAACGGCAAAAATGATTAAAATTAGATTTAAATTAATAATAATTTTGTGCATTGGATTATTTGCTAGTGTTGCTCATGGGGTTTATTTAGATCCCACAGCAAAAACTAATGTTAATAAGCAAACAGATTTATTTGAAAAGGGAATTGAGGATTATAGCTCTTTTGAGAGCCAAATGGATTCTATGAAACAAAAAGCAATTGATGGTATTGGTCCTGGAAACATTGAATTGATTTTAGATAAATCCAGCGGTGAAATTGAAGAGGCAGTTGGGAACTTAAGCGCTATTAAGGCAAATGATTTGCATTCAAGAGGCAGGGAAGAGGTAATGAAAACTGACATAATGGAAGAGTTGCATGTTGATTATACAAAACCGTTAAATACTCAGCATAGAAAAGATGCGGCAAAGATTGCGGATGCTTCTTCGGAGCTGCTTGGTAATCTAGCTGCCCTGCTAAAAGATCTGGGAATAGATTGCAAGACTGTTAAAGGTAACAAGATCATTGAACCTGAATATTATATCGATGTTAAAAAAGAGCAAACAGAGGATACTATCTACAACAGGAAACTCTGTGAAGAGCTTCGTAATAAATACAACTGCACTGATGAATTAAAAGTCAAATGCACGAGAACTGGTCCAAGGTACGGAGAGTGGCAATATAAAACTATTAGATTTGGTGGGGCTGAATTACACAATAGTAAGATGGATTGGGGTTTTGCGATTAAACGTTGTAGAAAAGAATGGGAGTGGTTTATTACGCCCAATCACCCAAAACGTGGACCATTTGGTTCTGGTGATAACAAACAAGTAGATTCAATTTGGCGAGATAATCCAGCCGCCATTATTGCTGATGCTCGTGTTTTCATTGCTGGAAAAGTAGGTGCTGGTTTAGATCAGATTAGAGAAGATATTGTTTTTCCGCCAGAGGGCAGAGGAATAGGCAATCAATTCTGGGGCGTTGGGAGATGGCGTCATCCTTGGGAAGAGTATGAGTTTGGCTATTGGTATCGTGATGTTTATCAAGTTTGTGAGCTATGGGATGAAGAGTGGACTGAGGAGTGCAAGTTGCAATGATGAAAATATTAAAAATCTTCTTTCTTATTTTAAGTATCCTAAATCTTGGAGCAATAGCGCAAGCAGGCAAGAGGTTTACCTCAAGCTATCCATGTTCTGATGCTATTAAAACCTGCGTCAGCAAAGGTACAAGAATTGTTGATGGATTTGAGACAACAAGAGATTGCTGGGAATGGAAATATATCAAAACTTGTAACTATCCAAGTAAGGATGACTGCAGGAACTTCTATCATTGTTATGCGGTAGCAAACCATGCTTGTTTGCTAAAAGATTCTATGGGAAATTGCGTTAATTTACATAGAGAATTTTCGTGTAAAAGCTGGGATCCTATAACTATTGAAAACAAAATTATCAGACAAGATTTAGTAGAAAAGGATGGTCAAGAAGGACTGATCTGTAAAGGGATGCCTTGTATTGATGGCCACTGCGTTGATAAGAGTTATATGACAAACGGTGAGATGATGGATTCAATATCAAAACTATATGCAGTCTCTAGTATGAATCCAGATAAGCTGGGTAATTTCAATTTGTTTCAAGGATACGGTGATCATTGTTCGAAGAAAGCAATGAGCTATACAAATTGCTGCGCAATTGATCCAAAAGGTTGGGGTAAAAATTTTGGTGCTAAGTGTACTAAGGATGAAAATGACTTAATGGATAAGAGGTCAAAAAAACTGTGTGAATTTGTAGTTAAAGAAAACAAGCAGACAATGGGAGTAACTACGGTAGTTAAGCATCATTATTGTTGCTTTGGTAGTTTGCTTGATAAGGTGATTCAGGTAGAGGGGAGGAAGCAGTTATTTCCTGACAAACCAATAGATCAGCTTTTTAATAATAACGGTAGAGTCGATTGCCGAGGTTTTACTTTAGAAGAAATCCAAAAGATAGATTGGGACAAGGTGGATTTTACGGAATTTATTGAAGATTTTAAAGTGAAATTCTTTGGTAAGTATAAATCACCTAATCCTGATGAGATTTCTGAGAGAGTTAATAGTTCCATGGCTAGTCTTAGAAAATATGACAATAACCCAAACAACCAGCAGAATAACATGACTGGTTGGAAGGGTGATATGCAAGATGAGTCATGGGAAGCAGAAGAGGAAAGACGAATTGAAGCAGAGAAAATATTAGCCGTGCAGCAAGCAGAAAAGTTAGAGCAAGAGCGGTTAGCAAAACTAGAGGCGGAGCGATTAGAGAAGATACGCTTAGCAAAACTAGCAGAAGAGGCAAGGTTAGAGAAAAGAAAATTCATCAATGAATATCAAAGATTATCCAAGTTGGCTCAAGATAATACAGCGCCAAGCTCTACCTTAGGCAAAAGACATGCCGAATTGCATAAATCTAACAGGGAATTAGAAAAGCAAAAAGGTATTCCCTATGCAACTCAAATTTGTAGTCAAGCTTGGGAAGAAATGAGGTTGGAGAGCAATATAGCTTCGGTTACAAAGTATATCATACAAAACTCAAACAACCCTGCAGCACGCAACACTCATGAAAAAATTCGTAAAACTTATGAAGATGAACTTGAAAAGTTAAAAAGCCAATAATTATGACAAAAAGACCCCCCCACATCTGGATATTTTTACTGATTGCTTTGCAAGATTTGCCATCTATGGCAATGGCTGCAAATAGTTTTTTTGACCAACGTTATCGTGGTTGGTTATGGTTTGAAGAAAAGGAAGTAGCGAAAGATTCAAAAAATATTTTAACTAGTGGAGGCGATGAAATAGCTGATGAAGAGATTACGGTAGAAGAGGCAAAAGCTGAGGTAGAGGGCGTCACAAAAGAGTTAGAAGATTTAAAGTTTGTTTATTTGGCTCGTCCGAATTTCAAGACGCAAAAAGCCTATAGAGACAAGTTAGGTGAAATCATGGATAGGGGAATAAGGATGCAACAATTATGGGATGAGCAGAATTTTATCGAACCAGAATATCGTGATTTAGTTAATTCACCAGAAAATGTATTTGCGGTGAAACTGAATAGAAAAATCAAAGCTGAGGATGACAAGGAAATAATCAAGCAATTTGCCCAAAATTATGAATTGGTATTTTTCTTTCGTAAGTCTTGTCCAAGATCAAGTGAATTTGAACCAGTACTGAAGGTTTTTGGCGAGACCAATCAAATTAAAATAGAAGCGGTAAGCGTAGATGGATCAGAATCTAAATATTTTCAGTCAAGTAGCAATATTAGCCAAAAGTTGATAGAGAAACTGGGTATATCGGCGACGCCAACGGTAATAGCGATAAGAAATGACGGCAAGAAAGCGTTTGAATTAATCAGAGGCTTTGTCACTTTATCGGAATTGGAAGAAAACACTATTAAGGCTTGGCGTATTATTGAAGAAAAAGGGATTAATGTGGGAATGAGAAAATGAAAATAGTTTAAAAAAAAATCATTGCTACTAGCTTATTAATTCTCATTAGCAGTAACGCTAATGCTAGTGATTTAAATAAACTGATTAAGTTTATTGATCAAAGCGGTGGCATGTCAAATTATAATGCTCCAGCTATTATCAAAGATCAACAAGGTGGCTTTATGACTGGAGGATCCTTGCAGATTCGTGGGGCAAGACCAAAAACACTACAACCAGCACATGTTCAATTACCAAGTTTTGGTTTTGATGCTTGTAGAGGATCTGGTGATTTTAGGTTTGGGGGACTCAGCTTTATTAATTCTGCTGAATTTTCTGCCTTTATGAAAAAGTTAGCAGCTAGTACTGGAGCTTATGCTTTTAAGATGGCAGCCAAGAGTTTTTGCCCACAATGTGAGAATATTATTGCTGAGTTCGAGGCGATAGCAAGGGATATAAATAATTTCAATTTA
>CAMDPB010000073.1 GCA_945903885.1 Candidatus Finniella inopinata | reverse complement strand
TTGAAATGGAAATTGGTCTTATTTCTGAAACATCACCAATGTGCTTTTGCCCTCTAGCTTTTGCTAGCTGAACTTGTTTTTGACGTTCTCGTACTCGCTGATAGTGTTCATCGTTGTGTGCATCGTAGCAATGGTGGCAATGAATGCCTTCTAAATAATGTTCCGATGTTTTTTCTTCATCGCTAATCGGCATACGACAACCAAAACACTGATCGTAATCTCCCAATTCAAGACCGTGTTTTACAGAAACACGCTGATCAAAAACAAAACATTCACCCTCCCAAAGACTTTTTTCTTCAGGGACTTCTTCTAGATATTTTAAAATACCTCCCTTTAGGTGATAAACTTCTTTGAAACCTAATGCTTTAAGATATGCAGTTGAGCGTTCACAACGAATACCGCCCGTGCAATACATAGCCACTGGCTTGTTTTTATATTGCATAAGGTTTTCTTCAGTGTACGTTGTAAAGTCTTTAAATGTAGTAGTTTGTGGGTTTATAGCACCTTTGAATGCGCCAATCATGACCTCGTAGTTATTTCGAGTATCAATGGTGACTACATCGCTGCGGGAAATTAAAGCATTCCAATCACTTGGGTTAACATAAGTTCCAACCATTTGTGTAGGATCTGCAGCAGGCGCCCCAAGGGTCACAATTTCTTTTTTTAACTTCACTTTCATGCGCAAGAAAGGTAGTGTTTGAGCTTTTGATTCTTTATATTCGAGATTGTGAAAGGGACCAGATTCTTTAAGGTACTCAACAACTGCGTCAATTCCTTCGCGGGGACCTGCAATTGTGCCGTTAATGCCTTCTTCAGCAAGTAATAAAGTACCACGAACGCCTTGTTTTTTGCAAAACGCTACTAAGGGTATGCGCAATGCTTCATAGTTAGGTACGGCGATAAATTGGTAAAGAGCCGCAACAACAATCATGATACTTCTTGTGTTTTCTTAAGTAGTTTCACAGCGGCATCCAACTCGACTTGAGTACAGAACCCTAGTTGAACAGGGCTGCGTGGCTTAATATTTTGTGCATTCCAATGACTTTTCGTACGAACTGCATCAATAGTAATTTTCGTTGTACCAATACGCCTTGAGATTTGAGAATCGGTTAAATCTGTATAATATTTCACTAACCATGAAATAGCGTCCGGACGCTCTTGACGCTTTGACAGAGGCGTATAACGTGGGCGCTTTTTTCCTAAAACACTGTCTGCTGAAATGGCTGCTGATATTTGTAAATCTGCAGCAGGATCTTGTTCACAGCGGTGAATTTCAACCAAGGTCAGTTGCCCTGATGCAATAGGGTCAAAACCCAACATTCCGTGTGTTGCTTCACTGTCAGCTAAGTTTTGAATTTCAAGCATATGTAGCCCAGAAAACTTAGCAATTTGCTTAAACGCTAGAGCAGTATTTTCAATAAGCCAAACGGCAGTTGCTTTTGGCATCAATGGAGTAGTCATAAAATCTCTTTACCTTGAAAATTGAACCAAGAAAGCCCAAATATTATTTCTTATTTTTATAGCCCATTATAACGATAAGAACCAACAAAGAAAACACCGCAATCACACCACTAGCTAAAAACATGCGTGATTGCCCAAAGTATTGAGAAACCACACCACCTATAAGGTGACAGGCGAAGTATTCTGATGTGGCACAGATAATGTAATAACAACCAAAACCAGTGCCGCGCAGGTCTTCAGGGACGATTTCAGCAATTAGGGATAAAAAGATGTTTTGAGTGATAGCAAGCTGCACCCCCCAAAGCCCTATGCCAATCCATAACATTGTTAGTGAACTAGCGTTAGCTAGCACCATATTAGCTAGCACTAAAAACAAAATACCGATAATTAAAAACCAGTAACGGTTTATGCGGTCAGCCATGCGCCCAACAGGGTATACAGTCAAGCACCATGTAGCATTATAAATCATGGCGACTAAGGGAACGTTTTCTAAGGGTAAGTCAAAGGTTTTTCTGGCATACAAGTACAAAAAACTTTCGCTGAACCGAGCCAGCATAAAAATTGCAGCGACCAACATCAACAGCCAAAAAGACTTGCCAAGCAAGGGTAAGTTTTTAAGGCTAATAGGATGGCGTCGCTTCTCTTCCGGCAATGGAATTTCAGCTGAAACTGCAGAGTGATTAAACCGTTTGGGTTCTTTTATGAAAAATATGAGAATACAGTAGGCCAAAATTGCAGGGACTACGGCTGCCTGAAATACTGATTGAATGTCATTATCGAAAAAGCGCATCGCAAACATTGCCACAATCGCCCCAAGAAATGCTCCGCCTTGAGAAAGAGCTCGCTTCAAACCATAAGCAGCGCCAATACGTTTAGCAGGCACCACATCAGCAACCATAGTGTCACGCGGTGTTGATTGAATACCATTACCAATGCGTTCACCCAAACGGCCAGCAAATATTGGCATAAGTGAACTAGCAAAACTAAAAAGAATTCTGCTAAAGACAGTCAACGAGTAACCAACAACCATTAAAGGTTTTCGCCTTCTAAAATAGTCGCTCAACATGCCAGAAAATAATTTCATTATATATGAACTAGCTTCCGCTACACCTTCAGCAACGCCAATCCATGCCATAGCAACCCCTAAAGAGTCCATGTAAATGGCAATGTAGCTATACCCCATCACAAACGACAGGTTAATAAGAAACATCATCCAACCGATTTTCCAAACGGTAGAATGAATCTTGGTATTGTGCTGATTATTTTCTGAAATTGAAGCCGTCGTCATAGGACGTATCTACTTATTCTGAAACGACGACACATAAATCTTGGCTAAAACTAGGCTACATCCTCTCTATTACTAGCTAATAGCTTATCAATTTGCAATCACAAACTTGTAAAAACTTATGTTGGGCGAGGAACGTTAGCCCAAAAATTAGCTCTTGATAATTTCAATGATGGATATATTTTTGTGCGATCTGCTTCATCTGCTGTAGCCCATAAATACGCACGCAAGCAATCAAACTCAGGTTGATACCAAGAAATGATAAACATTCTAAAATACGATTCATACGCGGATTATTGTGTGTGTGATTAAGCCAATTTTCATGCCATTGGTCACTAGTTTTTACTAATGCAACAGACGAGTTTATTTGTTGCCCCCAAAAATTAGCCATGCGTGCAAAGGAATTGCGCACCATCTTGCGAATACATTGTAGTAAAGGTAAATGTCTCTCCAGTGCACCTTTAGAAGTGGGTGTCAAAAGAGGTGCAGTAGGATCAACCCCAACAGCACTATTAGGAAAAATCCACTGAATAAAGTCATGAACTCTTTCAAGATTGTTATTTTCATAACTCCAAACACTACTTAACCGCTGATCATCTTTATATCTCGGCGTAATACCGTTTAAGTAACCCAAGAGAAAGACATCGTTCAGAAAAGAGATTTTAACAGCGGCAGAAGGTTTAAAAAAATCTGAATGTTGCAACGCATCAAGATACACATTCCATCTTTCTTCTGACGTGGGAAGATCAAGGCAAAAATCTGGATGCATTGTTTGAATAGCATCAAAAGAAGTTTTTTCAGCTTCTCTATTTTCTATTTTCAAAGGCTCTCCTTGGGTTTTTGCTACTGCATTCATTGCAATATGGTAAATAACACGCTCAGCAGAATTTGCTTTTCTTTCAGAAAACCCAAAAGGACCTGCGGTTTTTATAAGATGGTCTAGAATATTTGCTATTTTTGTATCTGAGGACAATGAGACTAAAAAAGCCATGTATTCAAGCACTGGGTGAACCGAAGTTGCTGTCACTCCCTTTGGTTTATAATTGTTATGAGAACAAAAATACTGTGATGAACTAAGAAATTCTTTAAAGGCATTATAACTACTAAGAATTGCCAAGTTAGTTGAAGCAATATCAGAAATCTCTGGGCTATCCCTTAATGGGCTAGCAATTTTATTAATAACAGAATCAAAATCATCGTCAGGGTTTGATGTTGCAAAAACACAAGTAAAAATTAATACAACGAAAGAAATATATATTTTATAGAACATAAACCTAACCAGATTTTAATTTTCAATATATATAATTATCTTTTCTTGTAATTTCAATATTAAAATCAAGAATTTTCCTTGGTAAATAGTATTTTAATGCCCAGTAAAATCAAGAATCCCCCGGTAACGCGCTCTACCAAATACTGAAAGTTTTTAAAAAACAAGCTCAACCGCTTATCCGAAAAGCACATTGCAACAATTAAAAACCATATTAACGTGGACGCAAAAATTATGGCTGCGTATACCACAACAATAAGTGTTGGTTCACTCGGCGTCACAAAGGCAGAGATCAAGCTAAGGAAAAAGAACATTGCTTTTGGATTTATTGCATTGGTCAAAAACCCTATGCTAATAGCTTTGAAAGCTGAAACTTCTTGAAAGGAAGGCGCGTCACCATAGTCTGTGGTTTGCTTTTTAGCCAGCAAGCCCTTAATGCCAATATACATAAGGTAAGCCGCCCCTAGGTATTTAAACGCACAAAACAGCCATGCCGTTTTAGCAATTACAACCCCTAATCCCAGCAATATATAAGTCAAGTGTACCAAAATACCCAAAGATACTCCTATAGCTGTAAGCACTGCGGTTTTTCGGCTATAAATCAAACTATTTCGCACAACAACTGCAAAGTCAGGCCCCGGACTCATTAAACCTAGCAGCTGAATGACTGTTAAAGCTGCAATTGAAGGGAGATAATCAAGAATCATTTGTTGAGACTGCAATGTTAGTATTCTTTGATAATCCTAGCATAAATATGACTTTTGACGAAAATCCCCATTCGGTGTACATTTCAACTAATTAGCCCTTATGCAGACTGAAAATTATGGGATTAAGCACAAGTCATTTAATTATTGTTTTATTGATTGTTTTAGTATTGTTCGGCGCAGGGAAAATTCCCAAAATTATGGGTGATCTTGCTAAGGGCGTGAAGGCTTTTAAAGATGGTATGAAGGACGAGGACAAACAATAAATGACCGTTCGTCTTCGTTTTGCTCCCTCACCTACTGGATATTTACACATTGGCAGCGCGCGTACTGCACTGTTTAATTACCTGTTCGCAAAGCACTGCGGTGGCAAATACTTGCTACGCATTGAAGACACGGACCGCGAACGTTCAACCCCCGAAGCTGTAGATGCTATTTTTTCAAGCCTCAATTGGCTTGGCATTAAAGCCGATGAAGAACCCATTTTTCAATTTGAACGCGCTTCCCGTCATGCAGAGGTTGCCCACCAGCTATTAAAAGACGGAAAAGCCTATTATTGCTATTGTTCACATGAAGAATTGCAAATCATGCGTGACGAAGCAGCAGCCAAAAAATTGCCCCCTCGTTACAACGGCATGTGGCGTGACCGCGATCCATCAACCGCACCTGAAGGTATTAAACCGGTTATTCGGTTCAAATCCCCTCAACAAGATTCCCTTACCATTCAAGACAAAGTCCAAGGACCAGTTACCGTTCAAAACAATCAGCTAGATGATATGGTTTTGCTTCGTGCTGATGGCACGCCTACATACATGCTTTCTGTGGTGGTTGATGACCACGACATGGGAATAACCCATATTATCCGCGGAGATGACCACCTAACCAACGCCTTTCGTCAGCACCACGTTTACACGGCAATGGGCTGGAATGTTCCTGAATTTGCCCATATTCCCCTTATTCATGGGGCTGATGGAGCAAAACTATCAAAGCGTCATGGTGCCACAAGTGCCGATATGTACAGGGACATGGGCTTTTTGCCAGAGGCTATGAAAAACTATTTGCTACGCCTAGGTTGGGGCCATGGTGATGATGAAATTATTAGCGAAACCCAAGCCATTGAATGGTTTTCATTAGAAGGAATCGGCCGTTCCCCTGCCCGTTTCGACATGGCAAAACTTCACAATTTAAATGGCCATTATATTCGCCTGGCCGATGACACCCGTTTGGTTAATTTAATCAAACCCCTTATTGAAAAACAGATTGCACGTTCCATATCAAGTATTGAAGAAAGCCACATTTCAAAAGGGATGGCTGGCCTTAAAGAACGGGCCAAAACAACTGTTGAACTGGCTGAAAGCGCCATAATTTATATTCAAACGTTGCCACACGATG
>CAMDPB010000072.1 GCA_945903885.1 Candidatus Finniella inopinata | reverse complement strand
ATCGTCTAAAATCTTTACTATGCCGGACAATTTCTTTTGCATACAGCTACTAGGCGATCAACTTCGTTGTCGTTATACTCTCTGCTGAGCTTTTGTCGTGTATTATCGCAGCTATTTTGACAGTGTGCTAACTTCTTTGCTTTTTTTTGCGCTCCACCAGGAGGAGCCCAAACATGACCAGCGCATACCACCATAGTTAATGCTAATAAAACTAATTTTTTCAACATAATAAAATCCTCTTTGTGTATTTAATAAATAGATTATACATTTTAAATGTTTAATTTTTATTTAACATTGTTTCCAAGCATAAAAACGCCAAAAGAATGGTGCTTTCAGCGCTACAATGATTAATGTCTATTTCTTGTGATTTAACAAATTGTTAATTATTTTTTTTGTATTATTAAAATGTAACTTATCTTTTTTTATGAGAAATATATGAATTATAGGGTATTTTTAATATTATCTTCCTTGCTTTTGGCAAATAAAGCAGAAGCACCTCTGCCTGTACTATCAAAAGAAGAAGCGCTTGAGGAAAAGCTCAAAATCAATCAAAGGCTTAATGAACGAGATGCACAAAAAGCCAAAGAAGAACAACAAAAAATAAGAAATCAGCAACGATATGGTAGATAATAAAGAATTCCTATCGTCACAACACACCCACTAAGCGGGTGTGTTTATCTAATTGATGAATACTTATTTTCTTGAACAAAAAAAGTCAAAAGCAGGTGAGCTTTTGTCCTTTATCATCTCAGCGCTGTTTACAGCGTGCTATTTTTCTTGCTTGTAATGCACTCCACCACGACGAGCCAAAACATGACAAGCGCGTGCCACCATGGTTAATGCTAGAAAAGTTAATTTTTCAACATAATGATCGTTCAATAATCCAAATCCAAAAGCTCAATTAGCCCAATTAAAGCAATGGGTTAAAGGCAATCTAAACTAGTTATCTAGAATTTTTTCCGTATCTAGCGTCAGCTTTTCTTGCTTTTTTGCATAGATTTTTGCATTCTCTTTTGCCTTTCGCATTTGTGCGAGCGTCACTGTCACATTTTTGCTCACAAGTTGGTGCCCAAACGAAGTTACTTCCCACTAATACTGTAGTCACCAATAAAACTAATTTTTTAAACATAATAAATTTCTGTTTATATATTCAATAAAAAGATTATACACTTAGAATGTTTAATTTTTATTTAAGGAATTGCTGAGCAAAAAAAAACGCTAAAAGCAAAGTCCTTTTAGCGCAGTGTTACGTTGTGATTCTTGTCATCCTCGCGCAGGCGGGATCCATAAATGTTTAGTTTTCGCGATTTCTTTTTTCAAGGGAATGGCAAATAGACACAATTATCAATATTACAATTGAATTGTATCAAAACCCGGGAATTTGTCAAAAAATAAAATATGTCCCAAATAATTTTAGGTAAATTTTAAATAATGAACTGAAAACAGTTTGATTTATCCTCGCAGAGTTGCGGCAATTTACCGCCACATCCGTCATTCAAAGCCTGCACCGCGGGCGTCGGGGTCCAGTTTTATCTCGTTAATAACAAACAAAATATTTAAATTAATTTTAAATACATTTAAATATTTATTAATTATAAAATAGTAAAATTAGTTTTGATATTGATTTTTATTATTGTTAGAAAGGTATATTAATATGAAATATTTACAAAAAACTACACTGTGCTTGGCTGCAATTGTAGTTGTAGCTTTGGGAAATAATGTGATGGCAACGACTCTTGATCCGTCATCTGTAGATCAAGTTTATCCTGATGACTATACAGGTGTTAGTCTTACAGTAAATAACGCTAACAATGACGGTGGTTCAGCTATTTTGACGCACCCTGCCAATGCTACATTAGACATAGCTACTGGCGGAGTGGTAAAAGTAGGTCTTATTGGTTCAGACATTGGTCAAACCGGAACTGGTGCCACAACTATTGAAAATGGGGGAATATTAGACATCACAGCTGCGACAACAGATTGTATCGCAGGTAATGTGGAAGTTAAATCAGGGGGAATACTTCAGGTGGATGCTGATATCCCTGCTTCAGGAGGTCCTTTTGCGTCTGGCGCAGGCCTGACAGTACACAGTGGAGCTATATTAAAACTAGGCGCCGGGAAAAAATGGTCTAAAAACCTAACAATATCGTAATTATAATTTTCTAATCTCTATATTTAAACATCCTCAGTCAAACCTCCCTCAGTTCAAAAACGGGGGCTTTTGGCTGGGGATTTTTTTGTCCCTTCCCCTCTGTTTCCCCTCCGTCACACAGAGCCTGCATAGCAGTGTAGGAAATCCAGTTTAGTGCTCCCCAGTTTCCCGCGGCTTGGGCCTTTGGTCCACTCTTAACGCCTTTATTGTTTTGTCGTTATAACGTTCTATTTGTTCTGCCGTTTCGGCAATAAATAATTTTCCTGAATTTACGCAGCGCCTTACGCACAAGTCTTGCAATTCCCTTTCTTTGCCTAGACCGGAAAATAATTCAAAAGCATTTGTTATGCATTCACTTGTGCAGTTTATTAATCTGTTGGTTATGCTGCCTCTTGAACATTGATTATATTGTTCATTTGCTCTTATTCTTTCTTGAGGTGCTATCCATGGAAGAGACTTACTCTTTGCAACCATAGGCACGTAATGACTGTCAACTATTTCTTGTGTGAGACCCTCAAAAAATCTCCAATTTTCATTTATTCGTATGCGTTTTTCAGCTTCGCTTTCACTACTAGTCTCACTATCTGTGCTATCCAAGCTCGGCGTTTTTTTTAGCGGCTCAGGCGCTACTGCATTTCCAGATCTGATCCCCTCTGCTGCAGTGGGTTGTGGTGCTATTTTGCTTTTTTTTGATCCTAAAGACCAAGCGGTTCCATTTGCTGCACATGCTTCATTGGTTGCTGCCATTAAAACAAAAGAAAATAAAAGTATCTCTTTGACCATAAAAATCACTTTATATAAATAGAATAACTTCTATAGTAATATAAAATTACTAATTTCTTATTAATGATTGCTATAAATATGAAGATGCTACCATCAATACCTGTCGACTTTTTTGTTGCTAAAGAGCTTGTCTATGCCCCTAGTGGATTCGATTCTTCATTGCCACAAATTGAACCAGAAAGCCCAGAATATGGCGCGTGCACATTTGTACTAAATGGCTTATATGTTTGTTTTCGTGTGGCCAAAATTACCCCAACAAAAATAGGGCAATTTGTGACTTTATGGAAAAGAACTGGAAAATCACCCATTCAACCTTTTGACTTATCAGATTCAATAGATTTTTTTGTTATCAGTGTTCGCAAAGGTGATTTGTTTGGGCAATTCGTTTTTCCAAAACTAGCGCTGTGCGAAAAAGTTCTATTAGTGCGGTTGATTCTTTAGATAACTACCCAGATGTTTGTGATCACCGAAATTACAAGCCTCCTGCAGGTGGAAAAGGAGTTAAACCTCAAGGCATGCCGTTATAGGAAATTATTCTAATAATCTTATATGGGTAAGTTAATTTTTGAAATAGAGAATTACTTACTACTCAGCCTCAGCGCCTTCAGGCAATGGCTTTGTTATGATAACTTTCTGTGCCATAAACCCGGGCAAAATTTCACCAAAACCTACAACAGGACCGGTTGCCTCACGGCCTGATGGCACCTTTTCATTTGCACGATCAGGATTTCGTTCACGAACGGGGTGCACAGGTTTTTTCGCAACAGCTTTCGGTGCTTTATGTCCCGGTATTTTGTTTTCTGCTATTTTGTCTTCTGATACCTTCACTTCTGGTGCTGGTTTTTCTTGTGGTTTTTTTGCAGGTTTTTCTTCGACGAAAGTCTCACTCAACAATGTTGCATTCAAATGCGTTTCAATATTTTTAAGCAATGCCCGCTCTTTCACGTTTACCAACGTAAATGCTAGTCCCTTCATATCTGCGCGGCCTGTTCTGCCAATGCGGTGAATGTAGTCTTCAACTTGCAACGGCACGTTAAAGTTTACGACCATACCTAAGCCTTCAATATCTACACCACGCGCTAAAACATCGCTAGCAATTAGAATATCAATTTCACCAGCTTTAAATGCTTGTAAGCTTTTGTTGCGCGCCTCTTGGTCCATATCGCCATGCATGGCACCAACAGAAAATTTATGCCGTGATAATGACCGCTTTAATTCATCAATGTCACGCTTGCGATTGCAAAAAACAACAACATTTAGCTTCGGGTGTTCGCGCAAAATTTTACGCAATGCTTCGCGCTTATTAATGTCGTTTACCAATATCGCAGTTTGTTCAATCGATGCCTTACTTTTTTCACCCTTAACTTCAACGGTTTTAGGTAGCATCATATATTGTTCAACAAGTTTACGAATATCAGGCGTCATGGTCGCACTAAACAAAAGTGTCTGACGGGTTTTAGGCAAAACTGCCAAAATCTTATCAACATCAGGAATGAATCCCATGTCTAACATACGGTCCGCTTCGTCAATTACCACATGCTGCACACCATACATAAGCAACTTCCCGCGATCCATAAAATCTAACAGTCGTCCAGGTGTTGCAATAATAATGTGATGCGGCTTTTTCAACGCGCGTTCTTGCATGCCCATTGGGTCACCACCAATTAGCAATACAGACTTCAAATTTTCTTCTGGGTCGAATCTCTTCAAGCTTTCCTGCACCTGAAACGCCAACTCTCTTGTGGGCTCTAAAATCAGTATGCTAGGATTTCTTGATTTTTGTGCTTTATCATTTTGAACATTGAGTATAGGCAATAAAAATGCTGCTGTTTTGCCAGTCCCTGTTTGGGCCATGCCAATAATGTCTTGTCCACGCAACGCAATAGGAATTGCTTTTTGTTGAATGGGAGTAGGGGTGGTAAAGCCAATTTCAGCTAAGCGCTTAACAAGCACCTCGCTTAAGCCAGTTTCTTCAAATGTCATGCGGTCAATATTCTAGATGATTTTATCAATGTAAGCACTATTTGTAAAAAGTCAAGGAATAGTAATACATTACAGCAATATTATGACGACTGTGCTGATCTCTGCCTATCACACAGGTCATGAAGTGTATCGTGGTCTACCCACGTCCACATAAGTGCCCACCAGCTTTTTCGTTTTATTACCACCCTTGCAAAATCAATAAGTTCATAAGTTGATAGATCATGTCTACTTAAGCATCTTTGTGCAAGTGCCAATACATCGCTTGCGCATAATTGGGCGCCAGGTGCAGATTCCTGCGCAATTTTCAACACGAAGTCAGCGTTTTTTTTCAATAAATTTCTATGCTGTTTAAGTTCCATGGTATTTTGTGCGAGAATATTTTGAAAGTCTTGCACTCTATGGGGAGCTATTTTTAATAGTTGAAGCAATACAATACGACTGCCGACAGAAAAATGTAAAAATAAATCTATTTCATCAGTTGTAAGTGTGTTTGCTCTGCAGCTAACTGCATCAAAAATATCTGCTGTTATGCTGATGTTTCTCTTATTTAATTGTGCAATGGTGTCAAATTTTTCTCGTTCAAGGGCAATTAAAGCAGCAATAACGCTGGGATTATTTCTCGCTATTTCTTTGATTTTCAGGCAATCTTCCAGGGCTAACAAGCCACCCATTGCCCGCATTTTTTCTACTGTTTCTGGAGCAATTTTTAAAAAATTCTCTTCTAATATATGCAACCTAGGTCGGGAGCCTTCCTTCTGCGCTACAGCTCTATTGACGAAAAAATCCCCTTGAATGCCTTTGGCAATTTTTAGAACCCTGTCTTTTATTGCCTCGCGAATTAAAGGATCCTCTGTTGGCATGCCATTTTCATATAGCATGGAATTTATTGATGCCACAAAATTATAGGCAGATTCTCTTGGTTGTGCATCTTCTTCTTTGCGCGGATCTAATGCTTTCAAAGACTGTTCGCAAATATCTGTGGTGTTAACATGTGCAGTTTCTAAAACTTCATCGTCGTCATATTCTGTCCTGCCAACGGCTACACTTTCCCTAAATCCAACCTTTTTTGTTGTGGTCATTCCATTCGCGGACTTTAAAAGCGTTGTTTCAGTCCTTTCGCAGTCACTGGATACTGCGCTATCATCACCTGCAAAACCACTAACTAACCTTTCGCAGTCACTGGATACTGCGCTATCATCACCTGCAAAACCACTCACTAACCTTTCGCAGACACTGGATACTG
>CAMDPB010000071.1 GCA_945903885.1 Candidatus Finniella inopinata | reverse complement strand
AACCCTCATTTTGCCATAACTGTTGCGTTGGAATTTGACGGTGAAATTATTGCCGGCGTGACTTATCAGCCAATTTTAGATGAATTGTTTTGGGCTGAAAAAGGCAAGGGTGCATTTTGCAATCAAAAACGATTGAGAGTTTCAAGTCGTCGAGATTTAGAATCTTTACTAGTATGTTGTGATTATGATCATCCGGTTGTTAAAGACATTGATGAGAAAATTTCAGGTATTCGTTACACAGGTGCAGGTGCGCTTGATTTAGCGTATGTGGCAAGTGGTCGTTTTGATGTTTGTTTTTTGCAAGGCTTAAAGCCATGGGATATGGCAGCTGGTGTTCTAATGATACGTGAAGCTGGCGGTGTGGTTACTAATATGGATGGTCAGCCGATGGACATTTATGTGAGTTCGGTTTTGTCTGCAAATGAATTATTGCATAAAACATTTTTGCCGCTGATTGGGTAATTAAAGGTTAAACGCATTTGCCGCTTGTGATAATCAAATAAAAAAGACTATAAATAAGTACTCATCTTAATTTTGTTGTATTTTTTGCATTGCGCAATAATTGTATTTTTATTATTAGTTGGATGTGCTGGTGGTGGTCCATCAGGGCCTCGCACGCCTCTTGGTGGTATAGGAAAAGGCTCAACCAACAGCTATTATTGCCGTGGTGAATGGCACTATCCCCAAAAATTTTATGAGTACGATGAAACAGGTCTTGCCTCTTGGTATGGACCTGGCTTTCATGGAAAGCCGAAGCCTTATGGTGAAAAATTTAACATGCATGGAATTTCAGCAGCGCATCGCACCTTACCACTTCCAACAGTTGTAAAAGTAACCAATTTACAAAATGGAAAGTCTATCAATTTAGTTGTTGATGATAGGGGGCCGTTTGTCTATGAAGGGCGTATTATTGATCTAAGCGTAGGTGCTTCAAAGGCTTTGGGAACTTATAGTAAAGGCTTAGTTCCCGTTAGAGTTCAAAGTGTTCCAGGTGAAAGTCGGATGCTATCTGATTATCTGGCTAAGAATGGAAATAAAAGCGGAAAAATGAAAGATGGGAGAACGTGGCAGGAGGTTTATCAAGATGAAGTTGCGGGAAGACATAGCGGTTCAGTAACTGAGGGGCCTGCACCGTTAGCTAAATCTGTACTCGTCAAAGCTTCTCAAAAACCTTTGGCAACCGATCAATCAACATCTTTGGATGATATTCTTGATTCTGTAATTCCTGCGAAGCAATCAATTGTAAAAAAAACAGAAGCATCGAAAGGCATTGCCAATTTTAATACTTACATTAATTTGGGTGAAGCATACATACAAAAAGCTAATGCGCAAAATGTTGCTGCAGGTTTGCCGAAAACATGGAATGCATCGGTGCAATCTGCTCTTCATCCGAGCGGTCAAATGCTTTATAACGTAAGAGTTGGGCCTTTTGACAATCAACTCTCTCAACAAATTTTGAAGCAGGCCCGAGATAAAGGGTATGCGCAAGCAATTATGATAAAGGATTAGTATGTTTTTTCTTAAGTTTTTATTGATTATTTTTATTGGTTGCACCGTTCATGAAATAGAAGCTAAGGCTAAAAAAGCATCCGCTGTTAAAAATGTAAAATCAAAGAAACCTCAAGAGAAATCAAAAAAAGACGAACCAAAAGATAATATTTTGGCTTCTTATGGAATTGAGGTCGATTCGACGCATGCACTTTTGGTTGATTATGAAACTGGCAGAATTTTGCTTGAAAAAAATGCATCTGAACAATTAGAACCCGTTTCAATGACCAAAATAATGACGGCCTACATGGTTATGAAGGCGTTGGATGAAGGTCGCATAAAACCAACTTCACTTGTTACTATTTCAAGTAGTGCTAGAAAAATCGAAAAGGGCAGTAGCGACATGTTTTTGGAGGTGGGTGATCAGGTGCCAGTGGAAGATTTGCTGAAAGGTTTGATTATTGCTTCAGGGAATGATGCTGCTATTGCCTTAGCTGAATTCTTGAGTGGGACTCAATCTGCATTTTCTGCGGATATGACGCATGTTGCAAAAGAAATGGGCTGTACTCAGACCGAATTTAAAAATGCAAGTGGTTTGCCTGAAGAAGGCCATAAAACTACAGCTCATGATTTGCTAATTATGAGCAAGCGTACTCTTGAAGATTTTCCTAAATGGTATGGCATATATAAGGAATTAAATTTTACATATCGTGGCATTACGCAGCCTAATAGAAATGTTTTGCTGCAAAAAAACATTGGTTGTGACGGTGTAAAGACTGGTCATGCAGAGAGCCCCGGATATGGCATGGTAGCATCAGCTGTGCAAAACGGCCGTAGATTATTTTTAGTGGTGGCCGGCTTGCGATCAATGAAACAACGTGCGGACGAAGCGTATCGTTTATTTCAATGGGGTTTTGGGACCTTCGGAAATTACACAATTGTGCCAAAAAATAAACCAATTATAGAATTACCAGTTAGATATTCTTCTCAAGAAATGGTTGAAGTGGAGCCTAAATATCACGTTCTAACCCTCCATCGTAATCGCATTGATCAAGCAAAGGCTGTGATAAAATATCAAAGCGCTCTAGAAGCCCCCCTTAAAGCAGGTGATCAAGTGGGGGAAGTTACAGTTACGCATCCCGATTGGAATGAACCTGTTATTATTCCATTGGTTGTGAAAAAAGATGTTCCAAGATCTTTCTTTTTAAGTAGAATGGGACAAACACTGCGGTATCTTTTTCAAAAGGATTGATGATGCGGCCATACTTTAGCTCGGGACCATGCGTGAAATATTCGGGGTGGTCTTTAGAAAAATTGAACCGTCCATTTTTAAATAGATCTCATCGCAGTGACATTGCTAAAACGCATCTAAAATCTATTATTGATCGTCAAAAAAAGCTCTTAAATATTCCAGAAGACTATAAACTTGCTATTGTGCCGGCTTCGGCAACAGGTGCTATTGAAATGGCCATGTGGTGCTTGCTGGGCAGCCGTGGTGTAGATGTGCACGTGATAGACGTATTTAGCAAGATATGGGCACAGGACATTCAGCATCAGCTTAAAATTGATGCAAAGGTGATTGAAGCAGAATATGGAACGCTTCCTGCTTTGCATCATACCCCTGATCGTGATTTAGTTATGGCGATAAGCGCCACAACTACAGGGGTGGCATATTCAAATACCGATTGGATTAAGCAAGATCGAAACGGCTTAGTAATCGTTGATGCTACGGCAGCAGCGTTTTGTTTTGAAATGCCATTTTCTCAGTTTGATGTTGTGGCTTTTTCATGGCAGAAAGGCCTGGGAGGAGAGGCTGCTCATGGCATGTTGGCTCTTAGCCCTCGTGCATTGCGTCAATTAGAAACTTACATGCCTAGCTGGCCTATCCCAAGGATTATGAGTTTGTGGCTTGATGGCAAGGTTAATTACGGTGTTTTTGATGGACTAACATTGAATACTCCCTCAATGCTATCGTTAGCTGATATTGAATGTGCACTTGATTGGGTTGATAGCTTAGGTGGTGCTAGTGGTTTATACAAAAAAGCAGCTGATAATGTTTCATTTCTTTATGATTGGGTTGTTAGAACGCCAGGCTTATCTCCTATGGCTGCGCCAGATGTGCAAGCTAAAGGTGGAGCAGTTTGTTTTTATGCAGATAAATTTAAAAGCTTTGACGAATACCGAGCCTTTGCAAAACCCTTAGCAGATAAAGGCGAACTGTTTGATATAGTAAACCATGCTAATTCGAAGCCCAGTTTTAGGGTGTGGTGTGGTGCCACCATGGAAAAAAGTGATTTGATGCATTTCACAAAAATTTTTATGGAAAAATTTTCTTCTTTTTGATTTATAAGAAATGTTATGAACTAAATGTTCCTAGCTTTTCTTTTTTGCTGCGACCTTTGCTTTTGGCGCAGGTTTAGCTTTTGGTTTAAACCCAGCCCTTGGTGGCGCATTACGCTTTTTTTCCAAAATAGCTAACGCTTCTTCCAGTGTGACTTCCATGAAATTATAAGCCTTAGGAATTGAAGTAAACGCACCATCGTATTTTAAATAAGGGCCAAAGCGACCGATGCCCACAAGAATATCCTCCTTGGTTTCAGGGTGCTTTCCAATAGGCGAAGGCATGGCTGCCAATTTTAGCGCTTGTTCTAAAGGAATTGTGTAAGGATCAAATCCAGGTGGAATACTCACACGCTTGGGTTTTTTGACATCTTTTTCTTCCCATTGCAAATAAGGTCCGTATGGTCCTTTGCGAACCGTTATATCAACTCCAAGATTAGGGTCTTGACCCAATACAATAACATCATTGGCTTCTTGCAAACCTTCTTCAGAATTCGCAGTTCCATTAAGTGATTTTGTATATTTGCAATCAGGGTAGCGGTTGCAGCCTAAGAAAGGACCAAATTTACTAAGCTTTAATGAAAGCTGACCTTCGCTACATGTTGGGCAAGCTTTTGGATTTTCTTTTGTCATATCAAACAGCGAAGACTCAAGGTCTTTTTGCACGTCATCCAATACTTGGCTTATTTTTAAGGGTTCTGCTAATTTGACTGTGTCATGAAATGGCACCCAAAATGCGTTCATTACGTCAATCCACCCGCGACGTCCACCTGAAATATCATCTAACTGTTCTTCAAGATCCGCAGTGAAATCATACTGGACATATTTGGGGAAATAATGATTCAAGAACGAAGTTACTAATCTGCCGCGCTGGTCTGGGTGAAATTGACGTTTTTCAATGCGAACATAATCACGGTCTTGCAGTGTTTGGATTAATGAAACATATGTTGAAGGGCGTCCAATTCCTAATTCTTCAAGCTTTTTAACAAGGCTTGCTTCAGTGTAGCGCGGAGGAGGCTGCGTAAAATGTTGCTCTGGCGTTACTAAATTAATGCTTACGGCTTCGCCAACGGTTAAAGGTGGCAGTAAGCGGTCGTTATCATCTGGTGCTTTTTCATCTTTGTTTTCTTGATTCTCTTGGTCTTTACCTTCTTGATAAAGCTTTAAGAAGCCATCAAAAACAAGAGTAGAGCCAGTTGCACGTAAAATTATTTGTTTATCATGTGAAACAATATCTACTCCAACTTGGTCAAACAGAGCGTTTTCCATTTGACTTGCAACAGTACGCTTCCAAATAAGTTCATAAAGCTTCAATTGCGCTTCGTCTAGATGTGCAGCTATTGATTTCGGGGTGCGAACTACATCAGTTGGGCGAATTGCTTCATGCGCCTCTTGCGCGTTCTTTGCTTTGCTTTTATACAAGCGGGGTGCATCTGGCAAATATTGCTTTCCAAAATCTTTTTCAATAAATTCTCTGGCGAGTGTTAAAGCCTCATTTGAGAGATTTACGCTATCGGTACGCATGTAGGTTACTAAACCAGTAGTTTCTCCATCTATTTCAACACCTTCATAAAGGCGCTGCGCAAGTTGCATTGTCTTTTTTGGGCTGAATCCAAGTTTTCTTGATGCTTCTTGCTGTAATGTTGACGTTGTAAATGGTGCTGCAGGGTTACGACGTACCTGCTTCTTTTCGATATCACCAACAGTGAATGTTGATTTTTCAATAATGTCAGCAGCTGCTTTAGCTGATTCTTCGTTAGGTAAGCCAAACTTATCTAGTTTTTTTCCGTTTAAAAAATTTAATCTTGCTAAAAAATTAACGCTTGCACTATTCATGCATTGAGTTTCGACAGACCAATACTCTTGAGTTTTAAAGACGTCTATTTCTTGCTCTCGTTCAACGATCAAGCGCAAAGCAACCGATTGCACACGTCCTGCAGAGCGAGCACCCGGAAGTTTTCTCCATAAAATAGGTGATAAAGTAAAGCCAACAAGATAATCAAGTGCGCGGCGCGCCAAATACGCGTCTACTAGCTCCTTATTAACTGGCCTTGGAGATTTTAAAGATTCTTGTACGGCTCGCTTTGTAATTTCATTGAAAACGATTCTTTGCACATTCATGCCAGTGGTTGTTTTCATTTCTTCTAAGACTTGCTGAATATGCCAAGAAATGGCTTCTCCCTCACGATCCGGGTCGGTTGCGAGAAATAAGTTCTTAGCGCCTTTAGTCAAAGCCACAATGTCTTTAATACGTTTTTTTCCTTGTTCGTCCAATTCCCAGATCATAGAAAAATTATCATTCGGATTTACTGATCCATTTTTTGATGGCAAATCACGTACATGACCATAGCTGGCAATGACTTTATAGTCGTTACCTAGGTA
>CAMDPB010000070.1 GCA_945903885.1 Candidatus Finniella inopinata | reverse complement strand
CAGAAGCTTACCAAGGCGGTAGTTTTACCATTTCAAACCTTGGCATGTATGGCATTAAACATTTCGATGCAATAATTAACCCACCCCAAGCATGTATTTTGGCTGTGGGTGCAGGTGAACAGCGTGCCGTTGTACGCAACGGGAACATTGTACCAGCGAACATGGTTACATTAACTTTGTCAATTGACCACCGTGCCCTAGATGGTGCCGTCGGCGCGGCATTTTTGAAAGCTCTAAAAGGTTACATTGAAAACCCACTAAGCTTGTTGATGTTGTAGTTCGAATTCAGAACGCAAATAATTGTCATTATAAGAAGCGAAGCTTCGTGATAACCAGTGTAATGAATCGATATTATAAAATGCACATTCACGCCAGCTGCGCGTGCTCAAGGTAACGAGGAGGGGTTATAGCGAATCATCCCCCCCAAGGTTGCCTCTACCATTCAAAGCCTGCAGCTCTTAAACCATCTTTCATGTTAATGCGCCATGCAGGCCATTTTTTTTCATCTTGCGCACCGTGGGAATTATGACAATATATATTGGTCAAGCCATTCGGTCCCCTTAGGCTGATTGTATATATTGCACCTTCTTTAATAGTTGCATCAAAATCATTTTTTAATATGTTAAGCGCATGGATGAAATCCAGTATCTTAGGCCGCTTTAAACTAGATACTGCATCGCTCCAAGAAGAAGTTGTTGTCGCGGGACCACATGAAGAGCTTGTTGCTAGTCTAGATACAACAGAGGCAGCTACCTTATCATGTGTCTTAGCCGTGAATGCACTAGTGTTTAACGCCCGATCAGAAGGTGGTAAATGCACTGCTTTCCACATGCGCACAGAAACTAATGGTTCTGCAGAATCAGGGGTCTCCTTAGTTGCTTCAGGTTCAGGAACCTTAAGTGAAGTAGTTGCCTTGGGCATATTTTTTTTGTTTTTTAAGCTGTTTTTTACTAGGTGCTTTTTCTTCTTTATCTAATAATTCTAATAATTCTTTTTCAGCTTCCGCAGCTAAAAATCCGATTACTTCATCCAGTTTTGGTGCTAGATGGCGAAAGTGCCAGTTCATCTGTGCTATAGTCTTGCCTATTTCAAAAAACTGTTTTTGTGTTTCATAATATGTTATGTCAAATAAAAGTATTTTCTCATTCGCTGCTTTTCCCATTGTTTCAAGGCATTCAAACCACTTATCTATCGTAATTTTATGAGTTTGAGGTAGTTCTCTACCGTTTTTTCGATACAAAATATCGTAAGCTTTACAAGTTATATTAGATTGATCTGTATCGTCAGGTGAGAATTTTGTTATACATGTATAATTTTCTACACATCGTTCAAATGTAATCATTTCACTTATATCTTTATAGAAGGGTGGCAAACTGAATGCTTGCGCGTAATTGCACATAATTTCGTAAAAAAAAAGTTCATAAAAGCTAACGTTATAAAGGTGGTCGGTACCTTCAGCAAGTTTTTTTTTGTGTGATATATCCAAATTCATTTGAAGAAACGCCAAACACTCATGGCTATTTTCTTGAGAAGTCAAACACTCTTCCAGAATCTTGTGTGTAATTTTTAATAAATCAAAATCAGGTTCAATCCACTCCTTAAGCATTTGAGGGGTTCTTAGTTTTTCTGTACCTTTGAACCCTGATGCAAGGTAAAAATTTTCAACTCTTATATTATCTTCAACGTCATCTTCATTAAGAATGTCTAGTAAAATTTGATTGTAACGCAGGCGCCCTTCTACAGTTGCTTTAATTTTTTCTAAGGCAGCTAATTCGTCTTCGTTAAAAGCTTCTGCAGCCATTGCAGTTTGAAACACACAGGCAAATACTATATAAAATAAAATTCTCATAAAAAGTTTCGTAAATAAAAAATAACACATTGTCAATATAGTAATAAAAAAACCAAATGTAAACTTTTTATTTCTTTTGTTGTTATGTAGAATTGGCTATTATACAATATCTAATAAATCCGGACCAATTTATTGCAACCACAAACCTATACCACAGCATGCGGAAAAACCGTTCTTATTCAGCGAAAGCTTTTTCTGAAGAAACTCACGTTGCGCTTTTCCAAAAAACAAAAGGCTTTTGTGGTGTCTGCTCCAAGTCTTCTTTCCTTTTCAAAAGTTACGAATTTTATAGATAGTGCACACGCATGGTTTGCCAAAATGGAAGCGCATCAACCAAAAGCATTACGCATAATTGCTCCAGGTGACAGCATTTCAGTTTTGGGCAATATAGTCCGTGTAGATTTTATTCAGAGCCCCAAGTCAATGGTTGTGCTGAAAGATGCTGTGCTAGAGGTGCATGGAATTCAGTCAAAATTTGGGCAGACATTAAGTAAATATCTTAAAGATTTAGCATCTCAGAAATTTTCCCAATACAGCCACGAATACGCTGCGGTGCTGGGCGTTAAAATCAACCAAATTGTTATTAAAGACATGAAAACCCGCTTTGGTAGTTGCTCATCCTTTGGAAACCTAAACTATTGTTGGCGTGTAGTCTTGGCCCCAGAACCAGTGCTGGCATATCTGTGCGCCCATGAAGTTTCCCATTTAAAGGAAATGAACCATAGCAAAAAATTCTGGACCCACGTTGAACGCCTTTGCCCTGATTATAAAAACTTACAAAAATGGTTAAAGCAGCATAGCAAAGAATTATTCATGCATTTTTAGGTCTGAATTCTGCTGATTAATTACGAAAAATATCTTTTAATGAATTTTTAATTGGTTTTCGTGCAATCTAAACCCACCCATAATAAGGGTGGGTATTTTTTAAATTACTAACAAAATTAAAAGCGAAAAATCTTCAAAGCTAAGCGCCGCTATTTATTAACACAGGTCCAACGCGAATTGGCTCAATGGCAATAGCGTGACCATTTGGTCCGCTTTCAATAAATACACCACATACGGTTCCTTCGCCAGATGCTGGTTCTTTATTTTTTGGTTTGGGTATTTTTTTGAAAAAACTAGCTAATGCTGTTTCGGGTTTTAGGCCTATCACAGAATCGTAATCACCGCACATGCCCGCGTCACTTAAATAGGCTGTTCCACCTTTCATAATATGTGCATCTGCTGTTGGTATATGGGTATGTGTGCCAACTACAGCTGTAATTTTTCCATCAAAATATTTAGCTAGCGCCATTTTTTCAGATGTTGCTTCCCCGTGCATATCTACAAAAATAGCAGATATTGATCCACCTAAGGGATAGCGTTTCAAAACCTCTTCCACAGCGACAAATGGGCAATCTAAAAACGGTTCCATGAACAACCGTCCCATAGCGTTTATAACTAGTAACGTTTTTCCATTGCTAGTGTACAGACCAACCCCTTTACCAGGAACGGCTTTAGGGTAGTTTATTGGGCGTAAAATTTTATCGGTCTGGCTCATTAATGAAATAATTTCATTCTTATCAAAGCTATGGTTGCCACCGGTAATAATATCAATTCCCATTGATAAAAAATCCTTAGCCATGTCAGGCAACAGCCCAAATCCATGGGCGGCATTTTCTCCATTAACAATAGTAAAATCAGGTTTATATTTTTGTTTTAGCATTGGTAGGTGTTTTGCTACAGCATCACGGCCACTGCGGCCGAAAACATCGCCTAAAAAGAGAATGCGCATAATTTTATCGTATATATTTTGGCCTGAGTATAACCTGATCTTTGCTTTTAAAAGAAGGGATTTATCAACAAATGCCTAATGCGCGTATCGTATTCAGTGCTTTTTGATATTCGGGCTTGTGTATTTACCTTGAATGAATTTTCTAAAAATTATTTTGAATTAATAAATCATGAGAGCTATACGCAATTCGCTAGGTACTTAAAAATAATATTTAATAAAAATAAAAACCCATAAAATAAAAATTCATAAATTATTAATATAAATCCATTAATATAATTTATTATATCGTCAATGTGGTTTTTCATGCTCTTTTGGTGTGTTGTGCTCTGCGGGACTTTTTGTCTCTCTTCGCTTTTCTCTGCTTGGACAGATGAAGAAGAAGTTCAATCAGAGCTCGCTGCTTCAAGATCAGAAATTGAAACCGTGCGCACGGAAATGGGAGTTTTACCACCTGACAGAGCAGGGATAATTCTTCCCTTCCCACTTTCTTTCGCAATGGCAGAATGGGCTTCACGAAAGGCTAGGTCTACTGTTATCGAAGCAGATCAAGCGAAATATGGTTCATTAGCGCGAAAAATTTTAAATGATGAAACGGATATTGAGTGGTCTGACCGCGCCTTAACAAGTAAAGAAGCTGCGTGCATAGCATCAATGAGTATTTCTATAGCGCTGGCAAGTTCTGATGATGAAAATGTGTTATGGAATAAGGGGGCTGGTGCTAAAGGAAGAGCAAAACCTTCGCACTACGATTACATGAAAAAATCGGCAGCAGCCGGCAGATACATTGGCGCAAAAATATCATCTCTAACACAAGAGGGGGCTGTGACTTGGGCGCGAATGCCAGGAATAAGAAATTTTTTAATTGATCCTTTAGAAACTGTAAGGCCAGAAAATATCATTGAGTTTTTTACGCCTAATGAAGCGCTTGTAAATATTGCTGGTGAAGCAGTAACTGATTGGAAAACAGCAGGCCATCCAGATGCTTGGGTAATAACAGAAGATGCAAAAGAAAGGTTGATTATTGCAGATGGAATAATACAGAATCATAATTCTTCGTGGCAGCCTGTTCGCAACGGTTTACCTACACTTGCTGATATAAGGAATGCATATAACGAATTAAGGCGTCTAGATGACGTTGTTTCCGGCGATTTGCAATTTCCCTGTGATCCCATGTCAGCAGCGGTTGAGCGAGGTTGTTCGCCTTTAAAAATCACTAAGCTAATTCCATTGTTCATATTGCTTAACCCTAAGAACTTTAGAGATTATCTACCTCAAGATGGATTTACTGATACAGGATTTTTCATAGGTAGCTTAATGGTGGAGTCAGCGACATTTCAGTGGAATGACAAAGCTTTGCTGCCAGAGTTTTCAAGTGATTTCGCAGCAACATTGGTATTGCTTGATCAAATGGAACCTATAATAAAGACGGGTGGTTTTGGTGGGCAGGGCGTTCACCGTCTTGATGCTTTTCAAATCGCTAATACAAAAAAAATGTTGGAAATAGGACGCAAATATTTTGCTGGGCATTATGTGGCGAGTCGCACGAAAACAGAGTTGATTGCTGCTATTAATACACGCTTAACATCGTTGGAAAATGGACTAACTGCCCATTATGATGGACGTGTTCTTACTAAAATAGAAATTATGACGCACTTAGGATATGTGTTAAATGGTTATCCTACTGGATTTACAACAGCACTCGCGTCACAAAGTGGTGGTGATAAGGTCACAGAAGCAGAATGGGTAGAAATTCTTTCAATGATTTTTGATTTTTCGCAAAAGCTTGATACTTTTTGCTTAAATACTGGCATTGATATGACACCATATAATTTGGAATCTAACTTTTATGGCCAATTATATGAAAATCAATTCACCGGGGGCGGATGCGTGCCTGGCCGAAAAAATAGAATCGTGTACCGTTTGGCTAATTTACTAAGGCAATGGATGACATTTGGCTCTCGACTCGCCTAAATTAACTAGAATATTGCATATTTCCTTATAATAAAAAGGATTTTAAGCAAGTTATCTGAGTTGTAAAACACAAAACCTTAATTTTTCATTTTATTCCCCCTTGCTTTTTGCCAATCCTTCCCTATCATGGAAAGCATGAGTACTATAAGGATCTGTGGCAACAATGAGCCCAGCAGACGACGACAACGAAAACCCTTGGGATGTAAAAGGCGACAACGCCAACTCAAGCAAAAAGCCAAAGAAAAGCAATGATTCCGGGCCATTCGGTCGTGGGCCATCTAGCAATCAGCCACCTGAGTTTTCCAAAGTTATTAATGAATTTCAACGACGGTTTAAGGAAACTCGCAATGGTGGAAGTGGTGGAGGAGGCGGATTACCCCCTCAAAATCAAGGAAAAGTTTTTGCCGGAATTTTTGCTCTAGTACTTTTAGTTTGGTTTGCTTCTGGCTTTTATAAAGTCGAAGAAGGTGCTATTGCGGTTGTTTTACGATTTGGTAAAATGGTGCGAACTGCATTGCCTGGATTACGTTATAGATTGCCGGCGCCTATTGAGCACGAAATTGTTAAAAAAGTTGCTGTTGTTAACCAAATTGATAGCAACGCCCATGAAGGCGACCCAGAGCAAAGTCTTATTTTGACTGGCGATGAAAACATGGTGCTTACAAATTATACAATCATGTGGAAAATCAAAGAAATTACTAATTATTTGTTTGTCGTGCGTAACCCTGAAGCAACCATAAAAGCTGCTGCTGAGAGTGCGTTACGTGAAATTGTTGGTCAAACAACTGCTGTAAA
>CAMDPB010000069.1 GCA_945903885.1 Candidatus Finniella inopinata | reverse complement strand
TTAATCGACTCTTTCTCATGCTTCCCTTTATAACACTTCTTTGTGTTATCTAGGACAGCCCCTTTTTATTTTTAATCGCTCTCGCGGGAAGATGCAGAACATAACAAAAAACCAGCTAATTCAACGATATAAATTAATTTAAGTAAATCTGATTCCATGCCTAAGTCTCCCAAACGTTTTGTAAATTAAAAATAGCGACTAACTTGTGCCACCTACGTTGGAATATTTTTAGACTGTTCCTCTCAGTTGCTTCTTCAATTTCTTAGTTAACCTTTTAAGCCCATTTCAAAAAATGTTCAATATAAAATTTTTGCTAAATTTTCTTTAGTTAGATGCAAGCAAGAAAGATATAAAAATCATATGAAACTAATAATCACTTGTGCTTGTGTAGACATGGAACAGCAATTGAGTTAGAAGAAGAGCAGGGCTGTTCAAAATAGGATAAAGCGTGAGTTTTAATCTGAATTACATAATTCCTGCACTTCTTGGTTTTTGCTCGGGTATATTACCTCTGCTTATCATAGAAAAGTGGAAGGGTAAAAAAGAAGAAAAACGGAAACTTACCTCGATAGAACAGGACATAAGTGTCTTACAAAATGCTTTTCAGGATTTTTCGTCACGTTTAGCTCCTCTAGAAGAAAAAGTGAGAGCTTTAGAGATTAACCTTTCTCATAATACTGGCGTTTTGAAAGGTCAAAATCCAGATATACCTTTGGAGGATAGCACAACTAGTGTGCAGGCATCTTTCGCGCCTACGGGTTCTTCAAAAGCAAACTAATTTTTTATAATTTTAGTGAGGTCGTTAATGTGTTGACCCGAGTGTTTGGGTAATTCTGCAGTCTTTGCGACCTAGTTATTTTTCATGGCTGGACCGTAGTAGTTAAGCTATGCGGGGGGGCTTATAAACCTTTTTGCCGACTGCGCTTAAATCCATAGGCTGCTAAACATTGCACGCCCAAGCATAAAATAATCGATGGGCCTGACGGCCAGTCAATATGGTATGACAATAATAAACCAGCATAGCAGCCGAAAATGCCCAGCAAGGAACTGACTTTAAATATTTGGCGGTAATGGCCACATAAAATTCTGCCGGTAATGGCAGGTAGCATCATTAGCCCCAGGGCTAACAACGTTCCAATTGCTTGGTAACTGGCGACCAAGTTGCTGACTACTAGGGCGAAAAAGCTAAACATTAATACTTTGTGATGATAACCAGCCACTTGGAAGAGTAGGGGGTCAAAGCAATACATTAAAAGCAATTTGCGAAACTTACCCAGGAATAGGGTCGTAAGTACGCAAACGGCGGCTATTAATGAAAGGGTAACTGAATCAATGCCCAGCACGCTGCCGAACAATAGATGCATAACGTTGGTGTTGGTGCCGTGGTGGAATAAAATGAGTACGCCCAGGGCAAGTGATAGGCTGTAAATAACGGTGAAACTCGCTTCTTCGGGGATGATTGACCGGGTACTTAATTGGTTTGAAATAAAAGCTACAATTAAACCTGCGGCAATTCCGCCAATGAATAGGGGCACAGGTGCCATTCCAAAGAAAATGGCGGCTAATGCTATGCCTGGCAATATGCCATGGGCCAAACTATCACCCACCAAGCTTAGGCCGCGGAGTAGTAAAAACACACCCAACGGCACGGCCGATATGCACAGCAACACACAGCTAAGTAATGCCTTTTGCATGAATGCGTATTCGACAAATGGTGAAATGAAAAGGTTCCACAAAGTACTAAACATGTTGTGATGCATCCAAATTTTCATTGCGCCGTAGGGTTATGCCATTATTTTTAACATCAAGTATTGTTGGCACAAAGGTGTTCACAAAATGCCAATCGTGAATAGCAAGCAGAATGGTTTTGCCCTTTTTGTGCAGGTGGCTTAAAACTTCAGCTAGGTCTTGAATGGTTTCTTCGTCAATGCCGTTAAAGGGCTCATCAAGCAGCAGTAAATCAGGGTTTTGTAATAAAAGCCTTGCGAATAATACCCGTTGAAATTGCCCGCCGCTTAAATTTTGAATGGGGCAATCTAATGAAACAGCTAGTTTTACGGTGTTAAGGGCATTTTGCAATGCAGTAGCGTCGCACGCTTCGCTTGTTTTAACGTATCGGCTCATTTTTAAAACATCAGCAACAGAAATGGGAAAAGTTCTATTGAAAGAACCATTTTGCGGCAAGTATGCAAGCGCCCTAAAAGAATGCTGCACACTGCCCTTAAGGGGCGTTAAAAGCCCTGCTACCAATTTTAAAAGTGTAGATTTTCCCGAACCATTTGACCCGATCACGGCACAGTATTCTCCAGATGCAATCGAAAAATTGACATTGCTGAGAACGGGGCGATCTGGGTGATAACCTGTTTCCAGATTTTTAAATATTAAGTGACTTTGGCTCATGATTTATATCATAGCATGAGTCCTCCGTGCTTCGACACTATAAAATAAAATCTCATAATTAAAATAAAAGTGCGTATTTGCGAAATATTAACTTTTGTTTGGCACAATTAAAGATAGAAGCTGAAGAGTAAATTCACATGAAAACACTTCTTCTTGGCCTTTTCTTAGGAGTTATTGGTGCAGTTTGTGCGGCATCATCTTCTCATCTTTCACTTGATTTAGACTCAGCGTCATGTCGAATTGGCGATATTTCCACTGCTGCAAGACCTTCCGCACATTTGTGGAGGAAATTTGATCAATTCACTACTGATCCTGATTTTTTTGAACGAAGTGTTGTTGCTACAATTGATGTTAAGTTCCCTGAAATTTCTCGGCTTATGTTATGGATGGATGCGCATCAATTACTAAAAACTGCCTGCAACTTAAAGCGTCTACATTTTCTGACACCTATTTTAAAAGAAGCTTATGAAAACCTTTTTTTTCTACTGGAATTTCACATTGATAGTTTAAATTCAGAAGACACAAGTCGCTTGTGGTCGTGTGTTGCTGAATGTGGCTACAGCGTTCCAAACACATTTTTCAGAAAACTTGATAGGCATACCTGTAAACACAGTGACGATTTTAGTTCCGCTTTGGTTGTTTCAACCCTTAAGCACCTATCTGCTTTATCACAAGGCCATGCCTACGAACGCTTTGTCTCACTTTTGCCGCGTATAAAAACTCTTCCAAATGATTGCGATTATCATAATCTACTGTTTTTAAAACCTTATTTAACTGAGGTCAGAGGAAAGGCAGTGCCATTAAAAGAATGCATGGTCAGTGCGCTTGAAAGCTATCAAGAAACAGCTATTTATTGCGTTAAAACAAGTGGTGTGCAATCAGAATTGGCGCATTTTTTAAAGCGTTTTGAGCCTGGTTTTGCATGCGAAGTGCACTACAGCGATTTAGATATTCACCTTGATATAGCTAATGTGTCAGCCAAAATTGTGGTTGATATGGACGGTCTGCACCATTTCAAAAGAGATTCGCTTACCTCTCAGTGTTTTAGAAGACACTTAGATAAAATGCGTGATGCAGTTCTATTAGGCAGGGGTTGGAGTGTGTATAGAATAACACCTGACCAATGGGATTGCTTTAAAGAATCGTTTGCGGGAAAAATGACCCAACCAAGAACTCTTGAAACTTTTTATAAAATATATGCGGTTAATTTTTGACAAAGAACACCCTCTCAGCGCATAAATTACAAGTGATACTAAAAACAATTTAGTATTGCAAAAATGAAGTTGGAGAAATTTTAATGAAACTAATTGGCTGTATTTGCCTAATTGCTGGCACCGCCATTGGTGCTGGTATGATTGGCTTGCCCATTGCGCTTGCGAAATCAGGATTGTTTTTGGGATCCCTTCTTATGATAGGAACTTGGGCAATTTGCTATTTATCAGCATTGTTAAATTTAGAGCTTAATTTGAGGGCAGGGAAGGGGCTGCCCCTTGGTGCCTTAAGCTTACATTACAGCGGAAAAAAGGCATATGTTGCAGGGTCAACAAGCTTGTTGTTGCTATGTTATTCGCTATTGTGCGCCTATACTTATGGTGGTGCCTCTACGCTTACTAGCTTTGAAGGTTCGCCCTTATCATTTAACCAGGCTGCTTGTATTTACGCAGGATGCCTTGGCTTGGTAATGCTGTGTTCTATTCAAAAAGTAGATCTTTTAAACCGCTTCTTCTTTCTGGGCAAACTTTTGGTAACTGGTATTATTTTATTAGTGGTTTTTTGGTATTTAGATTTTGCTAACTTGCCGACCATGCCCCAAGGGAGCCTTGTGCCAAAAGACATGAGCTTAGCTATTCCAGTTGTATTCACATCGTTCGGATTCCAGGTGATTTTTCACACCGTGACGAATTACACAAATAATGACCCTATCATGTTGAAAAGGGCTTTTTTCTGGGGAAGCTTGGTACCGCTGCTTGCCTATATTGCGTGGACCACTGTTGTGTGCAGTCTTATTCATTCGCATAATCCTGTTTTGTTTGAAAAAATGACCTTTTCAGGAGTTGACCCCGGTGAAATATTGCAGGCTCTTTGTCACATTAACCGCTCACCAATGATGCATCACTTGACCTGGGCAATTGGGTTTTTTGCCGTTTTAACGTCAACCATTGGCGTGTCATTAGGATTAATTGATGCCCTAAAAACGAAACATCCCATTTTGAATAATCACTGGGTTGCAGTAGTGGGCGCCTTAGTTCCAGCATTAGGTATTGCTATTCTTGTGCCTAATGCTTTCATTAAAGCCCTTAGCTTTGCGGGCATGATTTTAAGCTTTATGGCGCTATTGCTTCCTATGTACCTTTTAAGGTGTGCGAATCGTGCAGAAGCGCCGCTTAAATACTGGTACCCTATTTTGAAAAACCCGATCATTCTTACCGCAATTGTTGTGTATGGATTGTGGGTTATTGCTAGTGAACTGCAAAACCTTTTTGGTGGCTGAGCGACATTAATTCAGCAAAACAAACATGATAGTACCATTTGATACTATCATGTGATGTTACTACATGGCTTACTTCTAATTTTATTTCAGTATGATTCAGATGATTATGAGGATGATTCAGAAGGCTAATCACTCACATTTACTATCTACCAAGGCTTGCAATTGTTTTTCTACAATTGCAAGTTTTTTAGCATCACGTGACCTTGCTACCAAATTGGTGCCTTTAATATTGCCAGCCTCATCAAACGGGTAGCTGCCAATGGTAACTCCTTCTGGTGCTTGAATAGCGCTCAGCTCGTCTGCTAGATCATTTTCAAGAACGTATGCTTTTACGGTGACTGACAATATAGGGGGGGCAGTGCGCAAGGTTGGCAAAACAACATCAAACATGCCCTGCATGACGGTTGGAATGCCTGCCATTACGAACACATTTTCCGTTTGAAAAACCATCTTTTCATGGAGAGTTGCGCCTTCAGGTGCTAGGGCCATGCGGCGTCTGGCATCGTTAATATTATCGCCGTAATAGTCTTCTAGTATTTTTAATGCTTCGGCATTTACAACTAGTGGTTTTTTAAAAGCTTTAGCGATGCTTGCTTGAGTAATGTCGTCATGGGTGCTACCAATACCGCCGGTTGTAAACACGTAATTATAGCGAGTGCTTAAAGCGCGTACGGCTTCAATAATCATATCTTCAATATCTGGCACAATGCGGCTTTCTTGCAAAACAATGCCTCGTTCAACAAGTTTACAGGCGATATAGTTTAAATTTGCGTCTTGAGTACGCCCCGATAATAGTTCGTCACCAATTAAAAGTACCGCTGCTGTAATCATTCAAACCACTTGGAAAAATAGCTAATTACCTGTTTATAAACATCTATTTTAAAAGGCACAACCCGGTTTATTGATTCATGCAAAGGAATCCATTCCCAGGCGCAAAATTCTGGTGTGGGTTGTTCTAGGTTTATTTCATTGTCTTGGCCTGTGAATTCAACTAAAAACCATTTTTGGCGCTGGCCCTTGAAGCGGCCCTTCCAAATGTTGGTGGCCAAATTTTCGGGTAGGTCATAGTAAAGCCAGTCTGGCATTTCAGCTAGAACCTTGGCGCTGGTTAGGCCTGTTTCTTCCCTAAGCTCGCGTAGCGCTGCAATTTGTGCGTCTTCCCCTGGGTCAATACCCCCTTGGGGAAATTGCCAGCTGTTGGACCAACCTAAGCGTTCTGCATCAAGACGCTTTGCTACAAAAACATTAAAATCTTTATTTATAAGCACAACCCCAACGCAGGGGCGGTAATCGCTATCATCGTGTGTCATTTGGACCAATTGTCTAATTGAATATGACCAATGTTTGCTTGAAGCCAGTCTATTAGATGAGGAACGTGCTGTATTCCTGGCTGTATCAACAATAATCCACGATTTTTAAACTTAGCTTGGCTTAGAACAAAGTCCGCCTGTTCGGTAACACGTATATCTTTGTCCATAGATTTTACAAAGCCATCAGGCATG
>CAMDPB010000068.1 GCA_945903885.1 Candidatus Finniella inopinata | reverse complement strand
CTAAAAAACAAGATATTAGCCCAAAGAGATGGCCAATTCAGGAAGCGACTCTCGCTCATCAATGCCCGCAGATATTTCAGTATATTTGAATGATAAATCCTTCTGTAGGCATAGGTTCCTTTGCTTCATTGGCACTAGACAACCTTAAGAAAACAAATAGCCATGCTTCAAGAGTCTTTATAAACCCCACACACTGCGTTATATATAAAATAAAATACAAAATAACATGGCTGTAAGACACTATGAAACGTTTTAACGTTCTACTTTTAATCGCTACATTTTCTATGAATGCTAGCTGGGCTGCAAACAATCTCGAAGATAGCAGAGACGAGGGACTTTATAAAAAAGCACGTAGCCACCTTGGGTTGGGGATATATTATAGTCAGCAAATGAAGTTCACTGATGCCATAGCTGAATATACTAAAGCACTAAAAATTCAAGAATTTGTTGGAGAAAAAAGAGCGCTTTGCCTCCGTAATTTGGCGAATGCCTACCATAATTTGGGGGATATCTACGCTAGGAAAAAAAACTTCACTGCTGCCATAACTCAATACACCACAGCACTAGCTATAGAAGAATTCGTTGGAAAGGAAAGAGCGCTTTGCCACTATATTTTGGGAAAAATTTATGATTCAAAAAATAATTTAAAAGATGCCATAATTCACTACAACGCAGCACTAGCTATAGAACAATTCGTTGGAAAAAAGAAAACACTCTGCCTTACTAAATTAATTAATGCTAATGATCGGAAAAATGATTCTGTTCTTTATATAAAAACCATCACCCCATTCGCTTGGATAAATAAAAAAAACGAAGTTAATAGGAAAATTCTGGAAGATTACAGCAATGAACTAATCGTGGAAGATGTATGGTATGGAGCTGCTGATCGGAAAAATGATTCTGTTCTACTTGGTACAGATAACTTCACCCCATTCGATTGCACAGATGAAAAAAATGGAAGACGTATGGTGCGCAGCTGCCGTTAACTGCGATGGACGTGAGCAACAAGACAGTCTAAATACTTTGTTACGCAGTTTGAGAGTAATGGGGAATTATTTCTTGCACAGGACAAATAGTTGTGCCGCTTATACATAGTTCATATGAAGAAGCCCAAAAACATATCCCTCAACGCGTTGAAAACTAAAAACAAATAAAAAATCGTAAATTTCTTGACGAAAAGGCATTTAAACATTATAGTTCATTCCAAGTCCCCATCGTCTAGTGGCCTAGGACGTCGCCCTTTCAAGGCGGGAACACGGGTTCGACTCCCGTTGGGGACGCCAATTTATCATCCATCTTTATTGTCGTCGTTATATTTGCTAGATTCGCACTAGCTTTTTAATGTTGTGCGATATGTGCGGTATCACTGGTTTTTGGGATCCTACTAAAAAATTCTCAGTTAATGAACAACTTGCACAGACGATGGCTGAAAAGATTCAGTCACGCGGCCCTGATTCACATGGAGTTTGGATTGACCAAGACCATGGGGTTGCATTAGCCCATAGACGCTTATCAATTGTTGATTTATCACCTGCTGGCCATCAACCAATGACATCGCATTCAGGACGTTACGTGATGATTTATAATGGGGAAGTTTTTAATGGGGCTGAAATTAAAGTTTCACTTTCCAATATTGATTTTAAAGGTCATAGCGATACCGAAATTATGTTGGCGGCCTTCGACATGTGGGGAATTGAAGCATCTGTTAAATTATTTATCGGCATGTTTGCATTTGCTGTTTGGGATAAACAAACACAAACACTTACTTTGGTGCGAGACCGTGTTGGCATAAAGCCTTTGTACTTTGGGCACATGAATAATGTTTGGTTATTTGGGTCACAACCAAAAAGCCTAATGCCTCACCCTGCATGGGAAAGCAAACTAGACAAAGATGCAGCTAAAGAATTTTTTGCGTTTGGGTATGTGCCTGAAACATCATGCATATTTGAAAATTTACAAAAAGTGAAGCCTGGAACTGCTGTGCATCTGCACGTAAACGGAAAGCACACAACAACAGCGTACTGGGATTTGAAAGAAGAAATCACTCAAGCAAAGAATTATACAGCCCATCAAACAGACGCGCAGTGGATAGATGCCACTCACGCCCTTTTAAAAGATGCTGTGAAGCGACGTTGTCAGGCTGACGTGCCTTTAGGAGCATTTTTGTCTGGTGGCATTGATAGCTCTTTAGTGGTCAGTTTAATGCAGTCTCAATCAGTTGATAAAATAAAAACTTTTTCAATTGGTTTTGATATTCCCAATTATAATGAAGCCCCTTTTGCCAAGCAAATTGCTGAGCATTTACAAACTGATCACCATGAATTTTATGTTTCAGCACAAGAAGCACAAGAAGTTATCCCGCATTTAGCTTCTATGTACGACGAACCATTTGCTGATGTTTCACAAATTCCAACGTATTTAGTTTCAAAGCTTGCTAGAAATCATGTGACCGTTAGTCTTTCCGGAGATGGAGGCGATGAACTTTTCGCTGGCTACAATAGGTACACGTTGGGTAAAAAACTGTGGAAAATTAGAAGCCTCACACCCCTATTTATAAGATACTTTGTACCGTATTTACGGTGCATTCCCCTATGGTTTTGGAAAACACTTGAAAAACTGCCTGGTTGCCCAAAGCTTCTTGCTGATAAAATAGATCGCGGTATCAAGTTATTTCAGGCTAAAAATTTAACAGACTGCTACCGAATGTTGGTGCATCACTGGGAAACTGGAACTGACGACTGCTTCCCTACGCATCCATCATTAAACAATAGCATCGAAAACTTTCAATTTTGGGATACGTTGACATATCTGCCGGGGGATATTTTAACAAAAGTAGATCGCGCCAGCATGGCCGTAAGTTTAGAAGCTAGAGTACCATTACTTGATCACAGGCTTATTGCATTAGCGTGGAGCCTGCCCGAACACTTAAAACTGCACCGCGGCAAAGGAAAATGGATTCTAAGAGAAATTTTAAAATCGTACATACCAGAACAAATGTTCAACCGTCCTAAAATGGGTTTTGGTGTGCCAATTGATACTTGGCTACGAGGTGATTTAAAAGATTGGGCTAATGAATTACTATTTTCGTCCTCATTAGAAGAATTTGGAATCAGCAACCAAGCAATTCGATCAACTTGGGAAAAACACCAAAGCGGCCAGTATAACTATCAGTACAAACTGTGGGTCGTGTTGATGTTTCAGCAATGGCGCAAGGAATATAATTTGTAGAAAATTTATTCTTTGTTACACTCATTGCAATGATATAAATTGTTTAGACATAAGCATATGACCCCAAAAGCCACAATCACAATTGATGGAAAAACTATCGAAGTCCCAATCATCAAAGGCAGTTGTGGACCAGATGTTCTTGATATTAGCAATTTCTACCAAGAAACCGGGATGTTTTGTTATGACCCCGGATTCACTTCAACTGCAAGCTGTGCATCCAGCATTACATTCATTAATGGTGATGAAGGCATTTTATTATATCGTGGTTATCCCATCGAAGACCTTGTTGAAAAGTGTGATTTTCTAGAGGTTGCATACTTACTTCTTTATGGAGAGTTGCCGGACACTTCTCAAAGAGAATCTTTTGAACAATCAATCACTAACCACAGCATGCTTCACGAACAATTACGAACATTTTTTCAGGGATTTCGTCGCGACGCGCATCCAATGGCAGTTATGGTTGGAGTTGTTGGCGCACTCTCAGCTTTCTACCATGATAATCTAGACATTTATGACCCGCAGCAACGAGAGGTTGCATCTCACCGTCTTATTGCTAAAATGCCCACAATTGCAGCAATGGCATATAATTATTCACGAGGTTGCCCCTTACCGTACCCCCAAAATAGGCTAACGTACGCACAAAACTTTCTAAATATGATGTTTGCCGTGCCATCAGAACCGTATCAGATTAATCCCGTTATAGCTCGTGCGATGGATATTATATTCATATTGCATGCTGACCATGAACAAAATGCCTCGACATCAACTGTAAGGCTTGCTGGTTCAAGTCAGGCCAATCCATTTGCCTGCATTTCTTCTGGAATTGCTGCTTTATGGGGACCTGCTCACGGCGGTGCGAATGAGGCAGTACTCACCATGCTTAAACAAATAGGTTCAACAAAAAATATCTCTGAGTTTATTGAGCGCGCTAAAAATAAAAATGATCCCTTCCGCCTTATGGGATTTGGCCATCGAGTGTATAAAAATTACGATCCACGGGCCCGCATCATGCGTAAAGCCTGTCACGATGTCCTAGGCCAACTTAATATTAATGACCCCTCATTAGAAATAGCTCTTGAGCTTGAACGTATTGCTCTAGAAGACCCTTATTTTATTGAAAAGAAACTTTATCCTAACGTTGATTTTTATTCAGGTATTGTATTCAAAGCCTTAGAAATACCACCATCAATGTTCACTGTCATTTTTTCTGTTGCTCGCACAGTCGGTTGGGTTGCTCAATGGAATGAAATGATGACTGACCCAGCTCAAAAAATTGGAAGACCAAGGCAACTTTATGTCGGTGAAAAAAATCGTAATTTTTCTAAGGGCAAATAAGTTTATATCAAAGGTTTATAAGACAATAAATGCCCTGTTAATTAGAGAATCCTTAGCTTTCTGTCTTTACCTTTTATAATTACATCAAAGTAGAAGATATAAAAATATATGACTACTTTATTGTTTTTTTTACATTATATTAAATTAATTTTAACTATTACATTGTATATTTTAATTAATATCGATAAGTGCATGTAGTGCTATGAAAGAAGAATATTTTGAATCAGTCCAGGCTCTAGAACGCCTTCATCGCCTCTTTTTAGATGTAGTAAAAGCAGAGTTGGATCATTTGGCCATATTTGATATTAATAATGTCCAAACAATTGTGTTATGTAATATTGGCACCAATCAATTGACTATAGGAGAACTGACAAACCGAGGATACTATCTTGGTTCAAATGTATCCTATAATTTACGAAAAATGGTACAAAATGAATACATTTTGCAAGTTCCAACACCTCATGATCGTCGCTCAAGCCATGTGAAGCTATCCCCTAAAGGATTAGACTTGTATAAAAAATTTGATCGCATTTTCCAAAATCACGCGGAAGGCCTTAATAATAAGGGCGGAAAAGAAACTTTAGCACTGCTAGGAAGCTCTTTACAAAAGCTAGAACGTTTCTGGAACGAAGCATCTTCTAAGGAAATGCGCTAGAATTTTAAGGTTTCGAGTTCACAGCTCTTGAAAACAGCAGCTGACTTCGGCACATTGTGAATACAGTTTTTTATTAGTGCCTCATGGCTGGATTTGTTCACCTTCGTGTCCATAGCGCATATTCCCTAGCAGAAGGGGCTATCAAGGTTAAGTCGTTGCCGCAACTTTGCCAGCAATTTGATCAGCCAGCCGTTGCTATTACCGACAGTAATAATCTTTTCGGTGCACTTGAAAGCGCAATGCTTTGTGCTAATTCTGGTATTCAACCAATCATTGGTTGTGAACTTAGTGTTCAGTTTGCCGAAATAACTGGTCCGCTGGTACTGCTTGTTGCATCAGAAAGCGGATACTACAACTTATTAGATATTGTTAGCTATTTATACCTTGGATCACCTTGCGAACACGAAAAACCTTATGTTCCATTTGAATATTTAAAAAGCAGAACCAATGGCTTGATAGCTTTAACAGGCGGAGTAGACAGTGTTTGGGGACAGCTTTTAGCAAAAGATTTAAGCTCAGACGCCAGTGAGAACAAGAACGAGGATGTGAATGAAGCTGATAGCTTTTTAGATCAGCTTAAAACGCACTTTTCTGATGGCCTTTACGTAGAAATTCAACGTCACGGAACGGCTGCAGAACAAGAGCTTGAAGAAATTTTTATTGAAAAAGCTTATACACATAATTTACCGCTTGTTGCCACAAACAACGTCTACTTTCCTGATTTTAGCTATTTTGAAGCACACGATGCTTTATTGTGTATTGCAAGCAGCACCTATGTTGCCCAAGACGATCGACGCAGAGTCACACCTCACCATTACTTTAAAAGCTCAACAGAAATGCAGGAGCTGTTTAAGGACTTGCCTGAAGCAATTCAAAACACAGTAAATATTGCAAAACGCTGTAGGTTCATGCCCACCCTTCACAACCCAATTCTGCCACATTTTGATAGTGAAAATGGACGAAGTGAAGAAGAAGAGCTTGTTTTTCAAGCACAAGAAGGTTTAGAAAAGCGCTTGCAAGAAGAAGTTTTTTTGAGATTTGCAAAAGATGAACATGAAGAAATCCGTAACCAATACCAAGAACGCTTAAACTATGAAATTGGCATCATCAAGCACATGGGGTTCTGTGGGTACTTTTTGATCGTTGCTGATTTTATAAAATGGGCAAAAGGACAAGGAATTCCTGTGGGGCCTGGACGTGGATCTGG
>CAMDPB010000067.1 GCA_945903885.1 Candidatus Finniella inopinata | reverse complement strand
GCGTATTTTTGGTCCGGTAAAAGACTACGAATGTTTGTGTGGAAAATACAAACGCATGAAGTATCGCGGTGTGATATGCGAAAAATGTGGGGTTGAAGTTACGCTAAGTAAGGTCCGTCGTGACCGGATGGGGCACATCGAATTGGCGGCTCCTGTTGCTCATATTTGGTTTACAAAATCTTTGCCTAGTCGCGCAGGAATGCTGCTTGATATTGCACTAAAAGATCTTGAAAAGATTCTGTATTTTGAAAGTTATGTTGTTCTTGATCCTGGTATGACAGCAATGTCTTACGGACAGTTGTTAACTGAAGAAGAATTTATGCAAGCTCAAGATGAGTACGGCGAAGAAGCTTTCAATGCAGGTATTGGCGCTGAAGCATTACGTGAAATGCTGCGCAAGATTGAGCCTAAGAGCGAAAGTGAAAAACTTCGTCAAGATCTTATAGAATGTTCGTCTGAAATACGTCGCAAAAAGATAATGAAGCGCTTGAAGCTTTTAGAGGCATTTTTAGAATCGAATACGCCTCCTGAATGTTTAGTAATGGAAGTTATTCCGGTAATTCCACCTGAGCTACGTCCATTGGTTCCGCTTGATGGTGGTCGATTTGCCACTTCAGATTTAAATGACTTATATCGCCGCGTTATTAACAGAAATAATCGTTTGAAGCGTCTTATTGAGCTTCGTGCACCAGAAATAATTATTCGCAATGAAAATCGCATGCTGCAAGAATCAGTCGATGCGTTGTTTGACAACGGCCGTCGTGGTCGTGCCATTACTGGTACAAATAAGCGTCCTCTAAAATCGTTGGCAGATATGCTTAAGGGTAAGCAGGGTCGTTTCCGCCAAAACCTACTAGGTAAGCGTGTTGACTATTCTGGTCGTTCTGTGATTGTGGTTGGTCCTGAGTTGAAATTGCACCAATGTGGTCTTCCTAAGAAGATGGCTTTGGAGTTATTCCGTCCATTTATTTATGCGAGATTAGAGCGTTACGGACTTGCTAGCACGCTAAAGGCTGCTAAGAGAATGGTTGAAAAAGAACGTCCTGAGGTTTGGGATGTCCTTGAAGATGTAATTCGTGAGCACCCAGTGTTGCTGAACCGCGCACCAACTCTTCACCGATTAGGTATTCAGGCTTTTGAGCCTGTGCTTATTGAAGGAAAGGCAATTCAATTGCATCCGCTTGTTTGTACAGCATTTAACGCTGACTTCGACGGAGACCAAATGGCGGTGCATATACCACTTTCTTTAGAGGCGCAGCTTGAAGCTCGTGTGTTGATGATGTCGACAAACAACATCCTAAGCCCATCGAGCGGACGTCCAATTATCGTTCCTTCTAAAGATATTGTTCTTGGAATATATTACTTGAGCTTAATGGCTGATGGCATGCCTGGTGAGGGTAGTCTTATTTCAGATATTTCTGAAGTTGAACATGCTCTATCACAAGGTCATTTACACATTCACTCAAAAGTAAAAGCTCGAGTTCCTGTTTATCACGAAGATGGAAGTGTTACCTATCAGCGTGTAGACACAACACCTGGTCGTTTGTTCCTTGGTAACTATTTGCCAAAGCATTACAAAATGCCTTATGAACTTGTAAACCAAGTAATGACTTCAAATGAAATCAGCTCTCTAGTTGATGATGTTTATCGTCACTGCGGACAAAAAGAAACAGTTATCTTTGTGGATCGCATTATGACTCTAGGCTTCACTTACATGACTAAGAGCGGAGTTTCCTTTGGTAAAGACGATTTGATTGTTCCAAAAGAAAAAGAAGTATTGATTGGGCAAACAAAATCTGCTGTTGCAGAATATGAGCAACAGTACTTAGACGGCCTAATTACTCAGGGTGAAAAATATAACAAGGTAGTTGATGCTTGGGGGCGTTGTACTGATAAAGTTGGTGATGCCATGTTACAAGCGATGTCAAAAAATCTTCCAGGTGAGCCGTTTAATGCGGTTTACATGATGATTCACTCAAAGGCTCGTGGCTCAGTCACACAGATGCGTCAGATGGCCGGCATGCGTGGTTTGATGACAAGACCGTCTGGTGACATTATGGAAACTCCAATTATTTCAAACTTTAAAGAAGGTTTGCACGTTCTTGAATATTTCATTTCAACCCATGGTGCACGTAAAGGTCTTTCGGATACAGCTTTGAAAACAGCAAACTCAGGGTACTTAACGCGTCGTTTGGTTGACGTTGCTCAAGATTGTATCATTGTTGCTGATGATTGTGGAACCACACAAGGTATACACATGAGATCAGTTGTTGAAGGTGCGAACACAGTGGTCCCATTGACTGATCGTATTTTGGGACGCACTGCTTCAGAAGATATTGTCCATCCATTAACGAATGCAGTTATTGTTGCTGCAGGCGAAATGATTTTAGAAGACACAGCTGAGCTTATTAGTGAGGCTAGTATTCATGAAGTCAGAATTCGTTCTGTTTTGACCTGTGAAATGGAAACGGCTATTTGCGCTAAGTGCTATGGACGTGACTTAGCTCGTGGAACCTCTGTAAACGTAGGCGAAGCTGTTGGTGTTATAGCTGCTCAGTCAATTGGAGAGCCTGGTACACAGTTAACCATGCGTACTTTCCATATGGGCGGTGCTGCTCAACGAAGTGCTGAGCAATCGAGCATAGAAAGCTCAATGCCTGGTAAAGTTAGGTATAAAAATATTAATGCGATTGACAACGCATCTGGTCAAAGTGTTGTGCTTTCACGTAATGGTGAAGTCATTGTTCTTGATGATCAGAATCGTGAACGTGTGCATTATCGAATTCAATACGGAGCAAAACTTTTGATAAAAGAAGGTGCTGCTATTAAACAAGGGCAAAAAATTGCTGAATGGGACGCATATACAATTCCTGTAATAACAGAAAAAGAAGGTGTGGCTCACTTCGTTGACTTGATCGATAGCGTAACTATGCGAGAGGTGATTGATGAATCTACTGGTATTTCCAGTCGTGCAGTTATTGATGCTAAATCATCTCGTACAAGCGCTGAGCTTCGACCAATGATTAGCATGCGCGATGCAAAGGGCAATCCAATCAAATTATCAAACGGCCTTGAAGCACGTTACTTCTTGCCAATTGATGCAATTATTTCTGTTGAAAATGGTGTTAATATCCCAGCTGGTGAGGTGATTGCGCGTATCCCTCGTGAAACTTCAAAAACACGCGACATTACTGGTGGTTTGCCACGAGTTTCTGAGTTGTTTGAAGCACGTCAGCCTAAGGATGCAGCAATCATTGCTGAGTTTGATGGAAAAATTGAATTTGGTAAGGACTATAAAGCGAAACGCCGTATCATTGTCACACCTGAAAATGATGCTTTGCAACCAGTAGAATATTTGGTGCCTCGTGGTAGACATATCGTTATTCAAGAAGGTGATTATGTGAGAAAAGGTGACCTTGTAGTTGAAGGTAATCCTGTTCCTCACGACATTTTGCGCGTTATGGGCGTTGAAGCCTTGGCTGTGTATTTAGTCAGCGAAATTCAACAAGTATATCGTTTGCAAGGCATTGCTATTAATGATAAGCATATCGAAGTTATTGTACGTCAAATGTTACAAAAAACTGAGGTATATGATGCTGGAGACACCAATTTTATTGTTGGAGATCACGTAGATCGAGTTATTTATGATCATACAAATAATGCTCTTATTAAAGAAGGTAAGCGTCCTGCTTCAGGTCAGCCTATTCTTCAGGGTATTACAAAAGCCTCATTGCATACGAAATCATTTATTTCAGCAGCATCCTTCCAAGAAACCACACGTGTTCTAACAGAAGCTGCTGTTTCTGGTAAACTTGATGTTTTGGCTGGATTGAAAGAAAACGTGATTGTGGGTCGTTTGATCCCTGCAGGTACAGGTAGTGCTATGCGTCGTATGAAAGCAACAGCTCAAGATCGTGATAAAGATTTACTGATTCAAGCTGCTCCTAAAGACAAGGATGCTAAGCAGTCTGTTGCTTAGGTAATAGAGTCTAAATAAATAAAAAAGCAAGCTTTATGCTTGTTTTTTTATTTTCTAATTGGTATTTTAATCTTTCATTTTCCAGTTTGGTTTTATGAATATTGCTAAATCTAAAATTCCTTTATCTATCTGGGCTATTGGTTTTGCCAGTATGCTGCTTAACATCTCCACGGTTATGGTATTTGGTGTTGTTGCACTTTACTTAAAGCAAATTCTGGGAGCAGGCACAGGCTTTATCGTAATGCTTGAAGGGTTTTTTGAAGCCATGGCCTTTGTCATGAAGCTTCTTTCTGGTTTAATTAGTGATTACTTGCGTCGCCCGAAAAAAGTTATGGTCATTGGCTTTGCTATGGTCACTATCGCAAAACCAATATTTGCCCTTTTTGCAACCGTTCCTATGGTGATTATTGCCAGACTTCTTGATCGTTTAGGCAACGGGATGCAATCTACTCCACGTGACGCTTTGGTTGGAGATTTAGCGCCTGATGGAACGAAGGGTGCATGCTTTGGCTTGCGTCAAAGCATGGCTACTGCAGGTTCATTCGTTGGGGGGGTGCTTGGAATTGTTGCTATGACCATGACCGGTCAAAATATTCAACAGGTTTTTATGTGGGCAAGTATCCCAGCTGCCGTGGGATTTTTCTTGTTGCTCTTTTTTGTTAAAGATCCTCATGAAAAAGAAGTAACCGCAGATAAAAAACCCATACGCCACCCGTTGCACCTTAAAGATTTAGCAAGATTGGGCAAGCCTTACTGGTTGCTAATGATTGTCGCTATGGTGTTTATGAGCTCACGCATTGGGGAATCCATGCTTGTTTTGCATGCTATCCAAAGTTTTGGCATGGACCCTAGCTTTGCTCATGGGATTTTAATTTTGTATAACTGCACAAATTCCCTATTTTCCTATCCCGTTGGCATGCTTTCTGACCGGCTAGGCCGCTACGGTTTTTTAGCATTAAGCTTTGTCATACTGATAGTGGCAGATGCCTTTCTAGCATTTTCTAGTAGCCTTCCTTTAATGCTTATTGGAGTGGGGCTATGGGGCATTCAAATTGGCATGAGCCAAGACATGTTCTTGTGCATCATAGCAGATCAAATTCCAGAGGACTTACGAGGAACAGGCATAGGTTTTTACTACCTTATTAATGCAAGTGGTATATTACTTGCTGGTTTCATTGGTGGTTCTCTTGCTGATAAGTTTGACCAATTTGTAACGTTCATGGGTAGCGGAATGATTGCTTTGCTTGCTTTGATATTGTTAATAATATTACGTCCTTCGATTGATTCTAAAAATCAAGAAATTTAATTTTACTTTTTAGAAAGACGCTGTATTGCTATGGTTTGCTTATGCCAATCACGAATTGGAATAGCAGGCGAACCGGAAATAGTTTCACCGGCAGGCACATCTCTCATCAAGCCACTTTGTGCTGCAATTTTTACGCCGTCACCAATTTTTAGGTGTCCAGCAATTCCTACTTGCCCTCCTGCAATCACAAATTTACCTAATTTAGCGCTTCCAGCAATTCCTACCTGCGATACAATGACGCAGCCATCGCCCAGCTCAACGTTGTGGGCAATTTGAACCAGGTTATCAATACGACAAAAATTTCCGATAATAGTGTCATGCTGACTGCCGCGATCAATTGTTGTATTTGCGCCAATTTGCACATCGTTACCAATACGTACGCATCCAATCTGTGGAATATCAAAATGTCCTCTTTCGTCCATATGAAAACCAAATCCTGGTTGTCCTATACATGACCCAGGCTTAACATATAGTCGGTCTCCAGCAAGCGTATTCGTCACAATAACGCCATGCTCAAGTAAGCTATCTTTGCCGATGCTTACGTGTTCACCAACCACACAATTGCTACGAATAATTGTATTATCACCAATTTGAGCAAAAGATTTGATTACAGCAAAAGCTTCTACCTGACAATTTTTCCCAATTCTAGCAGATGGGTGAATGTCGGATAATTTAGAAATTTCTCCAGTGGATTGTGGTTTTGCGTAAAAATACAAAGCAGCTTTTCCAAACGCTCGGTAAGGTGTTGGCGTAAACAAACCTATTACATCGTTTTTCAGCAAATGTTTATCTTCTTCTTTTAAAATACAAAATCCGCTTTTTGCTTCTGTTAAAGACGCTTTATATTTTGTGTTGTGATAACACCCAATAATGCCCTCTTGAAGGTTATCTAGCGGTCCCACGTTTTTAATGAGCAGGCTAGAAACATCAACTTTGGCATCAATAATCTTTGCCAACTGCTCAATAAAAATGGGAGGGGATTTTTGAAAAAACATTACTATTCCTTTATTTCTTGAATGTTAGGAATTTTTTCGTTCAAAAGTTTAATAATGTCGTCAGTATGATTTAAACTATCATCAGCCACTAGGGCAATTCGTTGGTCATTGGTGGCTGTATTTAAAAAAAGGTCAATTTTATACTTTTT
>CAMDPB010000066.1 GCA_945903885.1 Candidatus Finniella inopinata | reverse complement strand
AAACCAATTTCACGTTCGCCGTTTGCAGAAATGGTAGCAACTTGTGCAATTTCTTCATTTGTAGAAACTGGACGGCTATTTTTCTTTATGTTTGCAATAACTACTTCAACAGCCATATCAACGCCGCGTTTTACATCCATTGGGTTCATGCCAGCAGCTACAGCTTTTACACCTTCGCGAACAATAGCCTGAGCCAAAACAGTTGCAGTAGTTGTACCATCACCAGCTAAATCACTGGTTTTGCTAGCAACTTCACGCAACATTTGAGCGCCCATGTTTTCAAAACGATCTGATAATTCAATTTCCTTAGCAACTGAAACACCGTCTTTAGTGATGCGAGGAGCACCATAAGATTTTTCAATTACAACATTACGACCTTTTGGTCCAAGTGTTACCTTTACCGCATCGGCCAAGATATCAACACCGCGCAACATTTTGTCGCGAGCGTCTGTATTAAAGCGTACTTCTTTTGCAGCCATGTTATATTCTCCTTAAATATATGAATTGTGTAGGTTAAGCAGCTTTTTCAATGATGCCCATGATGTCGGATTCCTTCATCACTAGGTAATCTTGGCCATCAATCTTAATTTCAGTGCCTGACCACTTACCAAACAACACGCGATCGCCTGATTTTACGTCCAAAGCAACAAGACTTCCTTGCTCATTACGTGCACCAGATCCAACCGCTACAACTTCGCCTTCCATAGGCTTTTCTTTTACTGTGTCTGGGATAATGATCCCGCCAGCAGTTTTTCCTTCTTGTTCAATGCGTTTGACCATTACGCGGTCATGCAAAGGGCGAAATTTCATATGCTCTCTCCTTTTGATATAGTTTTTAAAGTTCAAAATTGGGCTGTTAGCACTCAATCTTTATGAGTGCTAATCTAGCAAAAACACAAGCTGTGTCAAGGGATAAGATTCAGTTGTATCAAATTTTTATGCAAAACAGAACTACATCTTACTTTCTTAAATTCAAGGTGTTTATTAATGAATTATTGACAGTGTGCATGATAATTTTAAAGCTAAGAATACTCGTGTTAAATTTTTATCCATGAGATGTATACATATTGGTAGATATAATTAAACTATTATTTTAAAATAAACCATATATTTAAACTATATATTTATGATTAGAATCTTTTTTTTGTTGTTTTTTGGAACGCTACATTGCAGTTACGCAGGTCACAAGGTTTGCTGGACAGATGAACAAGATATGCAGCTAATGAGCAGCATTCAAAAGCATGGCAGAGCATCTTGGTCAACAATAGCTGCAGAGGTTACAGGTAAGGTAAACAAGCAATGTCGTGAACGATATATCTGTCACCTAGATCCATTAATAGATAAAAGTCCCCTTTCAGATGCAGAAATTTCAACACTTGAATTAGCCGTTCAGGAACTTGGTCCAAAATGGAGTGAAATTTCAAAAGAGCGCTTTACATTACCCACCGGAATAAGAAGAACAGACTTACAATTAAAAAATGTCTGGCATTCACAACACAGATCAGAACGGGGAGAGAAAAAAAGGAAAAACACATTTTCAAATGAAAGTCATTTGGAAGAAACACCTACTATAACACTACAGCAAGTTTTAGCGCCACGTTCAATTAGCGCAACTGGCGCTAATAAGAAAAAGCAAGTTCCACTCTCCACGGCCACTAGCAGTGTTTTCCCCGCACATCCAACTTATTCATTAGTGCCTTCAGGTGACCAACATCTTTTGTCTAGCTCTCAGCTTCTACTAAATGGACCATCACTCTTATTACCGCCTAGCAAAACGACTCATTCTGAAAACACCCCGCTGCACTTACAGCGCACTAGTCAGCAATCCTTAACAAAACCCTTAGCAGGCATTGTGCTAAATACAATTCTAGATAGCTCTGAATTTAAAAACGTGTTTGAAGGAGATGGTTCTCATCATGAAGATGCCTCTCTGCTCATGGCATTCAGTATAAAAACACTAAATTAGAAAGATTAAAAAAACCACCTAAACCTGCATAATATCTTTTTGCTTCACTGCGGCAAGTTCATCAATTTTCTTGATATGCTTATCTGTAATTGCCTGCATATCATCAACTAGACGATGTGAATCATCTTCAGAAATTGCTTTATCTTTTTCAAGTTTTTTGATCATCTCGTTGCCTTCACGACGAACGTTACGCACGCTAATTTTTGCTTCTTCAGCATATTTAGATGCAAGCTTCGCAAGTTCTTGTCGACGCTCTTGGTTTAAATCAGGCAATACAACACGAACCAGCTGACCATCTGCCGCAGGGCTAACACCTAGCGATGACTCGCGAATAGCTTTTTCAACCGCTTTCACCATGCCTTTATCCCACACTTGTACCACAAGCAAACGTGGTTCTGGGGCAGTCACAGTTCCCACCTGAGAAAGCGGCATGTACGTTCCATAAGCATCAACCTTTATGGGGTCAAGCAAGTTAGCCGAAGCACGCCCTGCCCTAAGGCCTGAAAGCTCTTTTATTAGAACATCAATCGCTGACTGCATTCTGCGTGTAAATTCTTCTAAGCTTACTGTCATAGTCCCTCGCGTTATTTTGAATTTTTTAATTATCTAATCATATGTAATGCATATTAAATTTCACATCATTTAAATGCAAGGCTCATTGTTGCAGAGGATCCAATATTCCCTTAAAAATTTCATCTTAAAAACCCTTGCAATCTAGCCTGACAATGATCATGAGCTGTAAAATAGAAATTTTATAAAATTCCAATGATATATACCTTCCGCATTATGAAACTTTTATTTGCAACGCCTTGTGTGCCTGTATTTTCAACAAACACGCTAATGCGTTGCACTTCATATTAGAGCCTAGCTATTATTTTTTGTTCTTTTCCTGGGCTGATCATTGCCTTCAGCATCAGATTCAAATATTGAATCTTCTACACTTGAGGAAGACGAAGCTTCATCACTAATATAATCAATATTGGTTTCATGTTGAATAGGACTCTTTCTTTGTATTGGTCGAGGGTGTCTTTTACTAACATCTCTATTAAATCAGTCAGTAGGTCGTTATCTACAACTTCAGTAAATTTTTGTAAGAATTCATGATGAGAAGTAGAATCATCACCGGGAGTAAAAGCATCATGCAAGTCTGCAATGTTCTCTTCTCTGCTGTTAAATGCTTTGGATCAACTTTTGCTAAAAGTCTAATCAAGGAATGTTATAAAACAAGAGAGTTTTTCACATCTGTTATTGTCCTTGTGGGTATCTGCGTTAAAGCGGATGTCACGACGCATTTCGAAAAAGCACCGATTAATTTATAACTTCGTTAACGGAATGCTAGTGGTCAGAGAATGCGGTCAACATTACAAGGGTAGATAGCTTATTACGATATCAACGTAAATTCTGTCTTACCTTGCAAGACTTTTTTGAAACCATCTGGTTCATAAATTGAAAAAATAGCAATGGGGGTTTTGTTTTCTTGGGCCAGGGCAATGGCGGTAGCATCCATAACCCTTAGCTGCTTTTCCTTAACTTCATCAAAGGTAAGGTTGGGCAAGAAAACAGCAGCAGAATTTGTTTTTGGGTCACTACAAAAAACACCTTTGACCATGGTTGCCTTTAGCATAAGGTCACAGTTCATTTCAGCGGCACGTAATGTGGCGGCGGTATCAGTTGTAAAAAATGGACTACCAGTACCCGCTGTAAACACAACAACCCTGCCCTTTTTCAAATGACGCTCTGCTTTATGAACAATATAGGGTTCGCAGATAGATGGCATAGGAATAGCCGACATAAGCCTTGATGGAACACCCGCATGGGTTAAAGCATTCTGTAAGGCAATGCCATTAATAACAGTAGCTAGCATGCCCATAGAATCAGCAGCGCAACGGTCAATACCGTGTTTTTCCATACCTTGGATGCCACGGTAAATATTTCCCCCACCAATGACCAAACATACTTCAACACCTGTTGCACGAACTGCTGAAACATCCTTCGCTAATTTTTGCAACATGGCATGTGAAATACCATATGCACCTTCTTGATGTGGATCTGGGGAAGCAAGAGCCTCCCCAGATAACTTTAATAAAACCCGCTTATAACCGGGCACAGGTTAACCTGATATCCCAGCTTGTGCTTGCACTTCCGCAGCAAAGTCAGTTTCTTCTTTTTCAATACCTTCGCCAAGGTTGTAACGCACAAATCCCTTTAGAACTACTGGTGTGCCAATTTCTTTAGCAAATTGTTCAACAACATCAGCAATTTTGGTTTTGCCATCCATAACGAAAACTTGCTCTAGCAACACAACTTCTTCGTAGAATTTGCGAACACGGCCTTCAACCATTTTCTGAATAACTTCTTCAGGACGCCCAGAAGCACGTGCTTGATCAACAAGAACTGCGCGCTCACGCTCTAGTGCCAATGGATCAAGTGATGCAACATCTAATGATTGCGGCGTTGCAGCCGCAACATGCATTGCAATTTTACGACCTAGATCTTGTAATTTTGCAGCGTCACCAGTTGATTCCAATGCCACCAAAACACCAATACGGCCTAAGCCAGGCGTTGTTGCATTGTGAACATAAGTTGCAACCACACCATTTGCAACGCTTAAGCGTTCAACACGGCGTAGGTTCATGTTTTCACCAATCACAGCAATCAAGCGTGTAATTTCTTCGCTTAATGTCGCTGCTTCGCCTTTAAATGGTGCTTGTGCTAATGATTCAACAGTATGTTCCTTAGCTGCTGCAATTTCAGCTGCTTGCAAAACCATTGCTTGGAATTGTGGGTTACGCGCAATAAAGTCAGTCTCAGCATTGATTTCAACAACTGCTGCATCATTGCCAGAAGCAGCAACTCCAACCAAACCTTCAGCGGCAACACGTCCTGCTTTTTTAGCAGCGGCCGCCAAGCCTTTTTTACGTAACCAATCAACTGCTGCTTCTAAATCACCGTTGTTTTCAACAAGTGCTTTTTTGCAATCCATCATGCCTGCGCCTGATTTTTCGCGTAATTCTCTTACCAAATTTGGTGTAATCTCAGCCATTCTGTTCTCCTAAACTACGCAACTGTTTGTGATTGGTCGTCAACAATAACATCGTCAACAACAAGGTCAGCAGATGCTCCAATATCAATACCAGCAGCTACCATCCCTTTTTGCAAACCGTCAAGAATAGCATCAGCCATTAGGTCACAGTACAAACGAATTGCACGAGTTGCGTCATCATTACCTGGAATTGGATATGTAATCATATCAGGTGTTGAGTTGCTATCGATAATCGCAATAATTGGAATGCTTAAACGTTGAGCTTCTAGAACTGCGATTGCTTCTTTGTTTGTATCAAGTACAAATAGCATATCAGGCAAGCCGCCCATATCAGCGATACCACCAATAGCTAGTTCAAGCTTATCGTATTCACGTTGAAGCTTTAAAATTTCTTTTTTCGTCATGCGGCCTGGGTGAGAAAGCTCTTCTTGCATTTGTTTCAAATGCTTAATTGACTGGTTTACTGTTTTCCAGTTTGTAAGCAAGCCACCAAGCCAGCGATGGTTAATGTAATACTGTCCACAGCGCTTAGCTGATTCTTTAACAATGTCAGAACCTTGAACTTTTGTTCCCACAAAAAGCACACGTCCACCAGCTTTTACTGTATCACGTGCAACTTCCAAAGCCTTATGTAGCATTGGAACAGTTTGTTGTAAGTCTAGAATATGAACTTCGCTGCGTTCACCAAAAATGTATGGTGCCATTTTGGGATTCCAGCGACGTGTATTGTGTCCGTAGTGTACGCCCGATTCTAGTAACTGACGCATTGTAAATGTTGGCATAGCCATAGTAGTAGTCTCCTTTATTTCCGATTAAACCTCATCAGGCCGATACTGCATCGGTGGGCAAGGTTGCCCAAAGCCTGACTGTGTAGTGCGCTCATTATATTCAAGAAAAAAAAAATATTCTACTGCTTTGTGTGGATTCGTATGAAATTAAGCAAAACTACGACCTTAAGCTTTCCAAAAAGCCTTGCAACATATAAGCAGCAGCCATTTTATCGACAACTTCACGTTGACGCTTTCTTGATAGATCAGCCTCAATCATGGTGCGGTGAACAGCCATAGTGGATAGGCGTTCATCCCAAGCGCAAAAAGGGATATTGCAAACTTTGGTGAGTTTTTCAGAAAATTGTTCAACCTTTTCACATTGTGGTCCAACCGTGCCATTCATATTCACAGGCCATCCAATAACAACAGCAACTATGTTTTCTTGTGTGATGAGTTTTTGAAACTGCTGCAAAAGCTCTGACTTGCTTAATACTTTAAATGGTGATGCAATTGTCCAGGTTAAATCGCAAAGGCTTAGGCCAACGTGCTTTTCCCCATAGTCAATTCCTAAAAGACGATTCTTAGAGTTTTTTAAGACTTGTATGGCAGATGATGAAGCAAATTCCAACGGAAAAGCCTTAATTTGAAATGGA